>NZ_QOZT01000006.1:0-90588 GCF_003345135.1 Acidovorax sp. BoFeN1 | reverse complement strand
CACGTCGGGTGGGCTTGCGCGACTGCTCGAATCCGTTGTTTTGATCTGCGGCCATTGCCAGGGTCTGCTGCTTCATCTGCGGATAACGTTTGAGAAGCGACAACGGTGGACCTTGATCAGCATTGCCCTAACCCCCGCTGTGCGTCTTCAGTCGGCGCACCGCGCCAAGTGCTTCGAGTCCGATCATTACATCCGAGTGGATGCCTGTCACAGCGGTTTTTGGGGTTGCAAGGCGGGGGCGCATATCAGGCACTTGGCTGTGCACTGCGCTCCAGGTTCAGCGCCAGCAGGCGGCGCAAGATTTCATCGTCGGGCATGTCCGCCGTGTAGTCGCCCCAGCCGTAGGCCGCCGCCACCGCCGCATCCAGCTGCGCGTGGGCCGCTGCCAGCCAGGCGGGGCGCAGGTTGTAGAGGTTGGTGAGCGTGCGCTTGGCCAGGTCTTTTTCGAACCCCGGCTTGGGCACGGTGCGGTTGGGGTAGGGCGATGTGGTCATGCCCAGCGGCACCACCTCGGGCACGGTTTGCGTCCACTCGGGCGGGTTCAGCCAGGCCTGGCGCAGGGTGCTCAGGCGCTGGGCGGCCTGGGCAATGGCTGTGGCGGCCTGGCGGATTGGTATGGTTTTGATAGCTGCTGGCGCTTGATGGACGGGCGCTAGAGCCTGTTTTTGCTCTAAATTCTCTGCTGGCAAGGCGTCGGGCAAAGTGTCTGGCAGGTTGGCCGGAATCAGCGCGCCGCCGTCCACTGCCTCGGTGCGCTGGTGCGCGGTGTCCAAGGGGGTGAGGCCTGCGGGGAAGGGGAAGGTTTCGAAGCAGGTGGTGGGGGTGTAGCGCGGCCGGTCTTCCAACGAGGTGCCCATGCGCAGCGCCCAGAGTTCGTGGAAGCGGCTGTGCAGGATGCCGAAGGTGGTGTCGTCGGCGCGGGCGACGACGCACACGGCGTGGCTGGCCAAAACGATGGTGGGGCGCCAGACCCATACGCGGTGCTTCGCAACGATGGAGGTGACCATGAAGCGCTCCGTACCCGTCAGGGCTTTGCGCATGTCAAGTGCCGTTCGCGCGTGGAGCCACCATTTGCGGCGCTCGGATTCGCTGCGCACGGCGTCTTTCTCTGGTTTCACCACGCGCTGCACATATTCGAATGGCGCATCAAACAAAGCGGCTTCGGCTTGCGGGCGCTCGACACCGAAATCGACGATCCAAGTGTCCGATGGCGCTTTCACCAAGTCGGAACCGTTAATCCATGGCTTCACAACTTCGGCATTACTCTGGCCGTGTGGGTTGGGCAGGGCCAGCCATGAGCGAGCGAGGTCGCCAGGAATGTCAAAGCTGGCTTTTTTGGATGTGCCCACGAAGCAGGAGGCTTTGTTGGCCAGCAAGGGTTTGGCGCTGGGCAAATCCATGGAGTCACCGTCCGCGCTAGCCGCAGTCAAGTCAGCATGGATGTGGGCCGCAGTAGCACCGTCGAGCACCGCCTCTTTTTGTGAGTCGCCAAACGCCACCAGCGACACCCGCACTGCCGCGCCATCGTTCACCCACGGCTCATCGCTCCACGCCTCAAAGATGCGCGTTTGCGCGCAAATCGCATCAAGCACCTTGCGGTTGGCGCCGCCGCGAATCGAGTTGGTGGTGACCAGTCCGGCGCGCTGCAACTGGCCTGCCGCCATCTGCGCGCGGGCCTTGTCGAACCAATAGCACACCAGGTCGGCACCGCCGGGCACGCGGCCTTCGTAGGTTTTGCGCAGCAGCGTGGTGTAGGCGTCGCCCAGCTCGGCGCGCATTTTTTTGTCGCCCAGGAAGGGCGGGTTGCCGATGACCACGTTGGCGGTGGGCCAAGTGGCTTCTTGCGGTGCGGCGGCTGCGCCCGGTGGTCCGGGATGGGGCGGGGTTCCGGTTTCGGGGTCAGAGCACGAGTTTTGCTGCGCAAAATCGTGATCCGACCCCGAAACCTGCGCTGCGCCTGGGGCGGGCGCTGGTGTCTGCACTGCGCCTTGTTTTTGCGCTGTCTGCGCTGTGCCCCAGTCCAGCAGCGCGTCGCGGCATTCGATGTGTTCCAGGGTGTCGAGCACGGGGTTGGTCTTGAACTCGTAGCCGTGCGCCAGGCGCCATTGCAGTTCGCCAATCCACACCGTGACGCGGGCCAGTTCGGCGGCGTATTCGTTCAGTTCGATGCCCAGCACGTTGTGCGGGCCGGTCACCAGGTCGGCCTCGCGGTCCAGGCCCAGCTCTGCGGCCTGCAGGTGGCTGTGGTGTTCCACGTCTTTCAGGCACTTGAGGGCGAGGTACAGAAAGTTGCCGCTGCCGCAGGCGGGGTCGAGGGCGCGGTAGTTTTTGAGCTCGTCGAGCCAGGTCACAAACAATGCGTGCGCTGCGCGGTAATGTTTGTCGCCTTTTTTGGTGATTTTGGCCGCCAGCGCTTGTATCTGTTGCGCTACCAGCTCCCATTTTTGTAGCAATGGGTGACGGATGACGGGGCCAATCAGTCGTTCGATGGTGGCCGGGTCGGTGTAGTGCGCGCCCAGCTGGCTGCGTTTGGCGGGGTCGAGCCCGCGCTCGAACAGGGTGCCGAAGATGGAGACGTCGATGGCGCTCCAGTTCAGGTCGGCGGCGCGGCGCAGTTCGGCCAGGTCGGGCGCGGAGAGGGGCGGCACGGCGATGGTCTGGAACAGGCCGCCGTTGAACCACGGAATGTCGTCCACGCCATACAAGCCGCCGCTTTGCATGGTGCCAAAAAGCTGCGAAAGGCCCTGCGTCAGCCGCTCGGGCGTGGCCTGCTGGTTGTTGAGCAACCGCTCAAACATGCGGCCGGGCAGCAGGCCAACGTCTTCGGCAAAAAAGCAGAACAGGCACTGCGTGAGGAAGTGCGCCACCTGGTTGGCGCGCTGTTGCTGGTGCTGCGGGTCTGTGGCGCCTTCACCGGGCGCGCTGCCGCGCTGGCGCAGGCCTTCGGCCAGGGCGGCAAAGCTTTGGGCGGCGGCTTCGGTGATGTCGCGGTTCGTTTGCCGGGGCTTGAAGCTTTCGGGCGCCGTCCAGATGCGGCGCAGCAGCGCCAGATTGGCGGGCTGGTCCATCTCGGCAATGCGCACCTCGTGCGTGGCGCTGGGGTGGCCGGTGAACTGGGTGTGAATGCGGATGCTAAGCCGGTCAGACACCACCAGAATGGGCGGGTTGGACAGCGCCAGGCTGTAGGTGAGCAACTGCTTGAGCGCGGTGTCGAGGTTTTTGCCCGGCGCCTTGTTCTCCCACGCAAACACGCCACGCATGAAGACGTCGGCATAGCCCGTCTTGCCGCCGATGACGGCGCTTTTTTCTTCAAACCGGTAGTCAGCGGCACTGCCGGGCTTGGGCACACCCAGCAGCTCACACAGGTCCAGAAAATGGCTTTGCGCGCCTTGCTCTTCGTTCAGTGCGTAGGCTGGGCCGGGCACGCCACCGGGCGCGCCCCATTTGGCGATGAAATCTTGGGGGGTCATGGGTTACTTTGGTTGCTCGGCCGTTGGCCTGCACGCCAGCGGCGTACGCGCTGGGAGTACGGCTCGCGTTGTTCGGCCCAAGCGTTGTATTGCTTGACTTCAGCGGTGGATGCCATGGCCAAGGATGGAGGAATGAGGGCGCTGCTGGCCTCGACTTCCCTGGGCAGGGTCATCGTTGGGGGTGTTGTTTGCCTTGGGCACATTGGGGCACCGTGGGTGGTCAACAGCCGTGCATGGCGTAGTCGAGTGCGTCCCAGATGGCCTGGGCATCCTGGCCGAGATTGGTCAGTGGGCTGCGCAGTTCGCCCGGTTCAAACGAACCGTTGGCCAATGTCTCCAGCACGAAAGCTCGTCCTGCCACCTCCAGCTTGGGGTTCAGCACGGTGGCGTGTTGTGGGTTGTCCAAGGGGGCGAGTGGAACCGCCATGACGGCTGCAGGGCGCTTGAGGAAATGGCTTTGCACTTGCACCACGTAGGGGTGGGTAGCGCGCAACTCCTCCAGCGGGTTCGGGTAAACGTCAAACTGCGCCATCGGTCGCTACTGCCTGCTGCCCTTTGGCCTTGCGCCACTCGTGAATGCGGCGCGCCATGGAGCCAATTTTGGCCATGCGCTGGTTCATGGCTTCAATGGCTTCCTTGTTTTCTTCTTCCCACTGGGTGCGTGCGGCTTCCATTTCAGCCGGGCTGCGTGCGGCGGCGGCAGCGCGGCGCGCCAGGCGCTCGGGGGTGAGCCAGCCATCTCCGCTGGTTGACGTGGCGGCGTAGCGGGCGGGCTCTTCCTGTGCGGTGAGGGGGGCGGGCACCACTTTCACCGGCATTAGCGTGATGGTGCCGTCAGGAGCCGTTTGCACCTCGAACAATTGCCCTGCGTACTTCTTGCCCAGCGATATCTGGCCGCTGGCGCCCACTTCCTTGAGCATGGCGTGCTCCTTCAAAAAACGTCATGCCATCATGCGGCATGAAATGGGAGGGCGTCAAGCTTGCGTGGGCTTCCCCATGACGGCCTTCAACTGGTACAGCGCATCCAGCGCCTCGCGCGGGCTGAGCTGGTCGGGGTGGATGGCGGCCAGCGCGGCTTCCACCGGGCTGGCGCCTGCGCTCTCGGGCACTTCAGGGGGGGCGAACAGGTCCACCTGCAATTCGTCCTCGCCCGCACGCTCTTCCAGCGCCGCCAGCGTGTGGCGGGCGTGGTGCAGCACAGGCGCGGGCATGCCGGCCAGTTTGGCCACCTGGATGCCGTAGCTGCGGCTGGCGGGGCCGGGCTGGATTTCGTGCAGGAACACGATGTCGGCACCGCTCTCGGCCGCGCTCACGTGCATGTTGACGGCGTGGCGCGCCTTGGCAGGCAGTTCGGTCAGCTCGAAGTAGTGCGTGGCGAACAGCGTGAAGGCGCGGGTCTTGTCGTGCAGGTGCGTGGCAATGCCGCTGGCCAGTGCCAGGCCGTCGAAGGTGCTGGTGCCACGGCCGATTTCGTCCATCAGCACCAGGCTGTGCGGCGTGGCGGCGTGCAATATTTGCGCGGCCTCCACCATCTCCAGCATGAAGGTCGATTGCGCGTTGGCCAGGTCGTCGGCGGCTCCGATGCGGGTGTGGATGGCGTCGATGGGCCCAAGGCGGCAACTGGCGGCGGGTACATGGCTGCCCATGCTGGCGAGCAGCACAATCAGCGCCACCTGGCGCATGTAGGTCGATTTACCGCCCATGTTGGGGCCGGTGATGAGCTGCATGCGCGTGTTGGCGTTCAGGCGCGTGTGGTTGGGGATGAAGGCGCCGCTCGACGTTTCTGCCAAGCGCGCTTCCACCACGGGGTGGCGGCCGGCCTCGATCTCGATGCAGGGCTCAGGCGCGAACTGCGGCGCGCACCAGCCCAGCGTGAGCGAGCGTTCGGCCAGCGTGCACAGCACGTCGAGCGTGGCCAGCGCGTGGGCCAGGCGGGTGAGCAGGGGGATGTGCGGCTGGAGCTGGTCGAGCACCTGCTCGTACAGCCATTTTTCACGCGCCAGCGCGCGCTCGTTGGCCGACAGGGCCTTGTCCTCGAAGGCTTTCAGCTCGGGCGTGATGAAGCGCTCGGCGTTTTTCAGCGTCTGGCGGCGGCGGTAGCCGTCGGGCACCTTGTCGAGGTGGCTGCCGGTCACTTCAATATAGAAGCCGTGCACCTTGTTGAACTGCACGCGCAGGTTGGGGATGCCGGTGCGCGCCTTCTCGCGCGTTTCCAGGTCGAGCAGGAAGGCGTCACAGTTGCTCTGGATGCCGCGCAGCTCGTCGAGCTCGGCGTCGAAGCCGCTGGCGATCACGCCGCCGTCGCGCACCAGCGCGGCGGGTTCTTCGTCGATGGCGCGGTGCAGCAGATCTGCGCAGCCCGGGGGCGGCTGCAAATGGCTGAAAATTTGAGCCAAATAGGGCTCCGGCGCTTGTCCAATATGCGCGAGCAGCTCTGCTTTTTGTAGCGTTTTGCACAGCGCCACCAGTTCACGCGGGCGCACCTGGCGCAGTGCGGTGCGCGCGGTGATGCGTTCCACGTCGCTCACGCCCTTGAGCTGCTCGCGCAGCGCGCTCCAGGGGCCGGTGCCACCCCCGGCACCACCCGCACCGCGCAGGGCGGTGGTGGCGGACAGGCGCTGGCGGGCCTCGGTGCGGTCGCGCCGGGGTTCCAGCAGCCAGGTGCGCAGCAAGCGGCTGCCCATGCCGGTCATGCAGGTGTCGAGCAGCGAGAGCAGCGTGGGCGCGTCTTCGCCGCGCAGGGTTTTGATGAGTTCGAGGTTGCGGCGCGTGCTGGCAGGCAGGTCGATGAGGTCGCCGCCGCGCTGCACCTGCACGCTGTGCACATGGGTGAGCTGGCGGCCCTGGGTGTGCTCGGCGTATTGCAGCAGCGCGGCGGCGGCGGCGTGCGCCTGGGCCAGGTCTTGCGCGCTCCAGGCCTGCAGGCTGGCGGCGCCGAGCTGTTCGAGCAGCTTGCGCTCACCCAGCGGGCTGTCAAACTGCCAGTCCGGCCGCGGGGCCATGGGGCAGGTGAAGGCACCGGCCTGGCGCAGCGCCTGCAACTGCTGCTCGAAGCGGTCGGTGACGCCGGCGCTGTAGATCAGCTCGCTCGGCGCCACACGCTCCAGCCAGCCGCCCAGTGCATCGAGTGCGCATTCGGCCAGGAACACGCGCCCCTGCGTCACGCTGAGCCAGGCCAGGCCGCAGCGCGCGCGCGGCCCCTGGTGCACGGCCAGCAGCAGCGCCTCGGCCTTGTCGGACAGCAGCTCGCTGTCGGTCAGCGTGCCGGGGGTGACCACGCGCACCACCTTGCGCTCCACCGGGCCCTTGGCCGTGGCCACATCGCCCACCTGCTCGGCAATGGCCACCGACTCGCCCATCTTGATGAGCCGGGCGAGGTAGTTCTCCAGCGCATGGAAGGGCACGCCGGCCATCACCACCGGCTGGCCGGCCGACTGGCCGCGCTGAGTGAGCGTGATGTCGAGCAGGCGCGCGGCTTTTTCGGCGTCTTGCCAGAACAGCTCGTAGAAGTCGCCCATGCGGTAGAACAGCAGCGTGTCGGGGTACCCGGCCTTGAGGGCCAGATACTGCTGCATCATGGGCGTGTGCGCAGAAACTTCTAGTTTTTCCATATAAATCAATAGCTTACAGTTTCTGCATCAGATTTTTGGGGCAAATTTGGGGCACTTTTTGCCATGTTTTGCATGCCCTCCCAGATGCGATCAAGCTCTCTGGGGGACTCCGTATCTATCCATCGACCATAAACGGTGACGAGCATGGAATAGTCGCTGTGGCCCATCTGGTTGGCGATGAAGGCCAGGTTGCCACGTGCCGTGAGGTTCCAGCAGGCGTAGGTGTGCCGGGTCTGGTAAGCCGGGCGCGGCCGGATCTCCGCGCGCCGGATCAGATTGGCCCACTTGGTGTTCCAGGCGCTCGGCACGAAGTAGTCGTTGACGACCTTCTTGCGGGCCTGCGTCTTTGGCGACAGCAGCACGCGCACGCGGCCGATGCGCGATTCATGGCGGTTCAGCCAGACGGTCAGGTCGGCAGGTTCACGCTGCTCCGCGTCCGCGATCAGCACCTTGAGCGCTTCGCGCGCCGGTGGCTGCAGCAGCACGGTGCGCTCCTTCTTGGTCTTGGGCACCTTGAACGTCACGGACTGCGTGATCGAGCGGCGCACCGTGATCTTGCTGAAGTCTGGCGCGACATCCTCGACGGCCAGCGCAAGCAGCTCGCCCGGCCGCAACCCGGTATAGATGGCCACAGCCACTGCGGCCTCGTCGATGGGGTGCAGGCAGCCCTTCTCGATTAGCGTGAGGTATTCCTCATAGGTCAGCGGGTCCGGGTCTTTGCTGCTCTTGGTGAAGCGCACGCAGTGCTTGCCGAGTTCGCCGCAGTAATGGTTGTTCTCGCACCAGTACAGGAAGCCGGCAAAGGTTGCCAGGTAGTGGTTCACCGTGGAGACGGCGCGTGTGACGATCAGATCCGCACGCAGCTTCTGGATGTCCTCGGGGAGCAGGGCGTCGGCCGCGCGATTACGGCCCAGCGTCGCCACGCAGATGTCGAGCGCGACCTCGTAGCGCGATTGCGTCTCCGGCGTGATGTCCACCGCCTTGAGCGGCTTGTAGCGCTCGCACAGGTCGCCCACGCGCTTGCTGGAGGCGGAGCTGTCGGCCGCGCGCGAGTGCGGGAAGAACTCGGTCTCGTTGTAGTTGCCGTTCTTCAGCGCAAACAGCGCTGCGCTGCGCAGGCCGGCGGCGTGCTTGATGTTGTTGCGGGTCGGCTCGATGCCGAGCGTGTGCCGATGGCGAGCGCCCTTATACATGAAGGCGACACGGATCGACTTGCCGTGTACCTCCACACCGGGAAAACCTGTATTGGTTGCTGCTGCGCCCGCCATGTTTTTGATCCTCGCTACTCAGTTCTCCGCTT
Organism: Acidovorax sp. BoFeN1; assembly: GCF_003345135.1. Taxonomy (NCBI): domain Bacteria; kingdom Pseudomonadati; phylum Pseudomonadota; class Betaproteobacteria; order Burkholderiales; family Comamonadaceae; genus Acidovorax; species Acidovorax sp. BoFeN1. Next base: position 82,207 of record NZ_QOZT01000006.1, on the reverse strand, counting down.
CATCGCCGAGCGGCCATTGCCCGGTCTTGAGCATGAACAGCTCGAACAAACCGGGCGGCATCGCCCGGTCACCTGCTTCCCATTGCTGCCATCCACGCAGCGACGCCCGGACCGTTTGTGCCGCTTCGGTTTGCGTGAGGCCCGCGGCAAGGCGGGCCTCGCGTATGGCGGCTGGCGTGGGGCTTGGCGGCTTCGAGTCGGTCATGGGTGCCGATGACAAGAACCCGTGCCGCCATGCGCGACCGGGAAAAACTAAGTTGGCGGCATTGTACGCTCATTGAGCGTATTTCCTCGGTCCAGGTCGCCTGAAGCGTTGCTGCTAGAAAGCGGCGACGTGGGTTTCGCTTTCGACCCAGCGCTCGAACTCGGCCACGTTCACGAAAATCCGGCCGTCCGGCGCCTTGCGCCAGAGGCGGCCCTCAATCCAGGTGCCGTTCTTGACCTTGTGTCGCACGGCGTTCTCGCTGTAGCCCGTGATCTCAGCGAAACGCTTGATGAGTACCCATTGGCTGGCATAGCCCATGACGATGACCTCCGCTCAGGAAGGCCATCGACGCAGGGAAGGGTGGCGGCCTTGTCTGGGACAAATTGTCCGAGGCGGCGCACCCAGGCAAAACCCACGTGGGCGTGCATGAGCGCAGAAGGGCGTGGATAAGCGGTGGGGCAGGAATGCGCCGAAGTCTCTCAGTACCCGACGGTTGCCTCGACGATGTCGAACCGCGCTCCTGGGTGCGTCCTTAACGCGGAGCAAGTCAGCTTTGTTTGAAGCAAAAGCTCCCACTCCTTCAGAGCGCCGCCGTTTCCCCACAGGGCAGGCAGCGGGTCTCGTAGCGTCAGCGCGTAGATCACTGCTTTGGCACCCGAGTCTTTCTGGAGCCGGCGTTTGACTGCGTGATAGATGCAGACGACCGGATCGAGTGAAGTTGATACGAACGAAGGATAGGGTGGCGATGTGTGCAGGTTCAGATCGCCTCGTCCATGAAACAGCACTTGGCCTGGCGGGACAAGAACCTGACTTGCGGTGATCTCGCCATCGAGACCGCAAACCAAGCTCTGTTGCTCACTCGTGGCGCTGCCCGCGGCGATGGCGCGTGCGGCGGCGTGGTAGAGATCGTAGTGCGGATTCTTCCGATACAGCTTGAAGTGCGTCGTGTCGCCGATCTTTGTTCGCTGCCTGTGCCATTGCTTGGCGGCGGAGTCATTCTTCAGCCGTTCTTGGATCTGGCCTTGAAAGCCCGAATCGCGCGCGTCGTCGTCGGCTAGACGCAGTAGCAGTTCAATCGGCGTCTTGATCTCGATGATCTCTGGGGCTTTGTAGCAATTGGTCCCATCGAGCTGGGGGAGGCTTCCTCCGAACGAGAAACGCCAGTTGAAAAGATCAATGGTCGTCATGTTCCTCAACGCGATCTGCTTATGCTGATGTTTCGTCGTCATGGCTCCTCTTGAAAGTCTATGACCGCCCCGGCGTTCCGCCGTCAGGGTCTCGGGCGTTGCCCCTGTGTTTCCGCCGAGCAGGGACATCCCGGTCTGCTCAGGCCTGCGCGCGACATACCATTATTGTTCGTCTAGTAAGCGAATGTAATGTACGATGGACGTACATCGTCAGAACTTTTGATTTGACGTCAATGAGGCATCGAGAGCGATGACGAAAGTCTGCCCATTTCAAGACGCAATATGACCGCAGCAGTCAATCACCCGGGTGAAGTTCTCGCCCAACGGCTTGAAGCCGTTGGCGTGTCGCCGACCGAGCTGGCGCGTCAGCTCGGCGTCCCGGCCAATCGGATCACGCAGATCATCAACGGCAAGCGTGGGATCACCGGCGACTCGGCGCTGCGGCTTGCCCACTGGTTCGGTGACACCCCACAGTTCTGGATGGACCTGCAATCGCGGTGCGACCTGGAGCTTGCGAAAGCCGCATCGGGACGAGCTATCAGGTCGCTTCCTACAGGCCCGACCATTCGGGTCACAAGACCAACAAGCAGATGAAAACTGCGTAGGAAGAGATCTATGACAGGAGCGAACAAAGCCCTTTTTCACGTGGCTGAGGCTGTTTGGAAGGGGCCGTGCCATGGCTGATGGACCGGTAGACATCACATTCCACTATCCACCGGAACTGTTCAGTCTCTTGGTGGATGTTGTGCCGTTGCTCAATCGCTCGAAGCCGGATGTACTGGTGTTCTTCCGAGGCGCAGGTGTGCCCGACAACATGACTTCCGACATTGCCGCGGGCTTGAGAACTGCACCGAGAGACGTCAACAAGTACCAGATGGTTCGCACAGTGCTTGAGCGCCTCAACGCGAAGGGAGAATCCGCTCTTCGCGAGAGGCGCGAGGTGCTGCGGCGTGTTGTGGACTTTGCGAACTTCGATTCGTGCTGGCCCGACGACCAGCTCAAGGCCAAGGGCCTTGTCGCCAGCATCCGCGAAGTCGTCAACCAGAAGGACGCCTTCACACGCATGAACAACGCCCGCGAAGAAGAGCGGCAAGCGCGCCTCGCCGAGACGCAGCGGATCGCTGCGGAGAAGCGCGAGCGCACTACCAGGATCGAGAACGCCAAGCAGGGGTTGTATACGCTGTTTGGTACGTCGGCGACGGCGCAGGAGCGCGGCAAGATGCTGGAGACTGCTCTCAACAATCTCTTCCAGGCCTACGGCGTTCTCATCCACAAAGCCTTCCACGTGGTCGGCGACGGTGGAGAAGGAATTGTTGAGCAGATCGACGGGGTGATCGAGCTCGGCGGCATGCTGTACTTCGCTGAAATGAAGTGGTACCGCAATCCGGTGGGCAAGCCAGAGATTTCAGAGCATCTTGTACGCCTCATGTCACGCGCCGAGGTTCGAGGCATCTTCATCTCTGCCAGTGACTACACGGAACCTGCAATCCACACTGTGCGCGAGTTCCTGCAACACAAGGTCCTGATTCTCTCGACGCTTCAAGAGATCGTGCGTCTGCTGGAGCAACAGGACGACCTCGCAGAGTTCTTCACGAAGAAAGTTCAGGCGGCGCAGATACACAAAAATCCGTATTTCCGCCCTCATGACGGCCAAGGACGAGGCGCGTCATGACAGGGAGCTGGAAGGACATCAACAAGCCTCCGAGTCCCGCGAATGTCGTCACGGCTGCGCAGGTGGCGAACGGTCCCGTCATTCCGCCACAACAAAGGCTGCTGACCTACTCGCCAGATGAGTGGGAAGGTTTCGTCGAGGAGTGGGCCTACTACTGTCTAGCGACGAAGTACAAGCATGTCCAGCGCTTCGCAGGCGCCGGCGACATGGGCATCGACGTCGCCGGATTCGTTGACGATAAGCGCCTCAAGGGCGTGTGGGACAACTACCAGTGCAAGCACTACGACCATGCCATCAGACCCGGCGATGTCTGGGTTGAATTCGGCAAGGTCATCTGGTACTCGTACAACGGCGAATACACGGCGCCCCGTCACTATTACTTTGTTTCGCCGCGTGGTGCTGGCACGTCGCTGAGCCGCCTGTTTGCGAATGCCGAGAAGCTGCGCGAGGAGCTGATTGCCAACTGGGATAAGCACGTGAAAGACGCGATCACAAGCACGCAGGAGGTGCCGCTCGACGCAAAGCTCCGCGCCTATGTAGACGTCTTCGACCTTTCCATCTTCGACGCCAAGACCGCGCTTCAGCTGGTTGACGATCATCGCACCACGCCGGTTCACGCCGCGCGCTTCGGTGGGGGACTACCAACACGGCCTGCGTCCGGAAAGCCGCCTCAAGACGTCGCCTCTGCGGAAAGTCGCTACGTGACTCAGTTGCTCGGCGCATATGGCGAGCACACGGGGACGGTCGTGACCGACCCATCAGCCCTGTCCATGCCGAAGCTCAAGGACCACTTCCGTCGCCAGCGCGAAGCGTTCTATGAGGCAGAGTCGCTGCGCGTCTTCGCACGCGACAGCGTGCCGCCCGGCACCTTCGAGTCCTTGCTGAACGACATTCACGACGGCATTGTCGACACGCACGACGCGAACCATGCCGATGGCTACGAAAAGGTTTGCGCCGTCACCAAGGCGGCTCGCGACATGCAGATCACGGCGAACGCTCTCATCACTTGCACGAACCCCAAGGACCGGGATGGAATCTGCCACCAGCTCGTGAACGAGGAACGCCTTCGGTGGACACGATCATGAACCAAGAATGTAAGCCGATCACCTTCAATGGCCCGCTTGAGGCCGGTATCCGCGCAGTCTCAATTCTGGGTGCGGCGTATCCGCAAACCTACGACCTTCAGCGGCTCGTCGCCCTTGACTACCTTCTTGTTCATACAGGCGATATCGACGGCCCGGACAATTTGCACCCGCCGACGCCGATGCACTCCGCTGAATTGCTCGTGCGCCGCAAGCTGGTCGAGCAATCGCTACTTTTGATGATGACCCGCGACCTCGTGGAGCGTGAAGTCACGGACGAAGGTATCAAGTACGGTGCGGGAGAGAACGCTGCGACTTTTTTGTCGTCGGTATCTTCCAGCTACCTGTTGGCCCTGAAGGATCGCGCGACGTGGCTTGTCCAAACCCTCGGCGGCCTCACGGACGAGCAGTTCAAGGGCATGATGCGGCGCTTCTTCGATAGGTGGGTCGAAGAGTTTCAACACGTTGAGCAGAGCCTGGGAGGCGGGGCATGACGGCAGCAACTCCCGGCTTCCGCTTGCGTTTCCTCGGCTTCTTCGGCCCGCAGAAGACCTCCGCAACTGTGACCTTGGGCCCCGGCCTGAACGTCATCTACGGTGCGTCGAACACAGGGAAGTCTTTCATTGTCGAAGCCATCGACTTCATGCTCGGCGGAAAGCCTCCCTTGCGCGACATTCCGGAGCGTGTCGGCTACGACCTCGTTCTGCTGGGTCTTGAGACACTTGATGGTGGGTCCTTCACGCTTTGGCGCAGCATGGACGGTGGCGGCTTTCGACTCTACGACGGTTTGCATCAGACGCCACCTGCGGCCGACATTCCATACAAGCAGCTTGACGAGCAGCACAGCGACAGGAACGACGCGAACCTTTCTGCCTTCTTGCTCGGTCTGTGCGGACTTGGCGGCAAGCGAGTCCGCAGGAACTCCCGAAATGAGACCAACAGCCTGAGCTTCCGTAATATTGCGCGCCTGATGATCGTCAATGAGACGGAAATCACGCAGCAAAATTCTCCGCTCTTTGACGGCAATCCCATTGCGAACACACCGAACCTCGCAACATTCAAGCTGCTTCTGACGGGGACGGATGATTCTGCGCTGGTAGCAAGCAATAAGCGTGAGCCGGAGGAACTCTCGCGGGAGGCGCAACTGCACCTACTTGACCAGCTTCTTGACGACTACCGTGATCGGCTCAGGGCGTTGACCAAGAGTCCGAAGGAGTTGGAGGAACAACTTGAGAAGATCGATACCGCGCTTCGCCAGCACGCGGCTCAGGTGAACATGACCGAGGCTGAGTTTCAGGAGGCAGCAGGGAAGCGGCGCGAACTGCGCAAGAAGCTGGAGGAAAGCCGCGAGCGACGCGGAGAAGTTGGGGCGATGCTTGAGCGATTCAATCTTCTCGACAAGCACTACGCATCCGATATTGAACGGCTGCGCGCTATCGAAGAGGGGGGGACGTTGTTTAGCGTACTGGGCGCTGGGCATTGCCCTCTCTGCGGCGCGGCACCGGCACATCACCGCGCCGATGCTGAATGCAATGGGAACACTGACGCCGTCGTTCAGGCGGCTCGAAAAGAGATCGCCAAGATCGAGATCTTGCGTGCCGAGCTTGCGGCTACCGTCCGCAATCTTGAACGCGAGAGTGCCAACTTCGACCGCAGACTGCCCACCGTCGTCCGGGAGCTGGAATCAATCTCCGATGCAGTTGAAGAGCTGATCGCGCCCAGGCTTTCGACCTTTCGCAAGTCCTATTCCGACTTCTCCGACAAGCGCGCAGAGGTGCGTGAGGCACTGGCGCTCTATGCAACCGTACAAGACATGGAGCGTCGGCGCGCCGATCTGGAGAAAGGCACTGAGGACGAGAAAGCGGGGGCGCTTGCCAGCGCAGACATCCCCACCACCGTCACTCACAGCTTCGCCAAGACTGTTGAGGGCATCCTGACGGGGTGGCATTTTCCGGAGGCCGGGGATGTGTACTTCGACTCCAAGACTCGCGATCTTGTCATTGCCGGGAAGTCGCGTAGCGCTTTTGGCAAGGGCCTTCGCGCGATCACGCACGCAGCTTTCACGCTCGGCCTGCTGGCGTTCTGTCGTACACGCCAGACGCCGCACACTGGCTTCGTCGTTCTCGATTCCCCCTTGCTTGCGTATCGGGAGCCAGATGGAACGGAAGATGACTTGACCGGCACCGACCTTCAGGAGCAGTTCTACGCCTACCTTGAAGCATTGCCCATCGACACACAAGTCATCGTGGTCGAAAACACTGATCCACCCGACGCAATCATGAAGCGCCAACAGTCGTTGATGTTCGGGAAAAATCCGCATCATGGCCGGTATGGCCTATTCCCTTTTGCGTCGGACTCTGTTCGGTAGATGGCAATGGGAATATGAGGGCAACAACAGCGTGGAGAGGACCCATTCGCTCTCCATGGGGTGGCAGACCACGCGATGCCGTACGTCTCATCTCTCAGATCCGGCTGTTCCAGGTTTGCTGTCCACAAAGGAGATGAGATTTGCCGTCAAAATTTAAGTTTGTAGTCCGCGCGCGGCGCCAGTCCATTCCTCCATCGCCCCGTCCGGTGTTCGTCCTCACGACGGACAACTGGGACGACTATGGACACAAGGTGCAGTTTCATCTCAGCTATGTCGATGCCAAGGGCAACGACACCCGCTTGGGTGCGGTCAAGATCCTCCAGAGAACGAGCGCGGATGGCGAGCCTATCCAATTGGCGGAAACCACCCAATTGCCGGACGCGTTCCCCGAGCTGAGCGAGGAATTCGTGTCCTTGGGCCAGGAAGATGACTATTACAAAAACCTTCATACCCTGTTTGGCTCAAAGTCCAGCGATGTTCTCGACGCGCTGCGCGATATCGCTTGGCGGCCGGCGTTCGCGGCTGACTTCGAACCAACCACAGCCTTCCGCAACGCCATGATGCGCGAGAACGGCGCGCACCGCGCCCGCCGTTTTGGCGGCGCATGGGCCACCGGGGAGCAAGTCAATGAGAAGCTCACTTTCACGTACATCGGATCGATCGAGGGTGCAGACGCTGACGTTGAAGCGAGATTCGCCTTTAACCGCAAGGACCCCGTCCCGGGCCGTATCGTCGGCATCATTGGCCGCAATGCCGTGGGCAAGACGCGGTTTCTTGCGAGCCTGGGTGCTGATCTCGCGCAGATCTCGCGCACCTCGGCCGAGAAGCTGACGGAGCGCGAAGAGCGCTTTCCCGGCGGCCGCCCTTTGTTCACGCGCATCATCGCCATCTCGTACAGCGCCTTCGACCGCTTCAAGCGCCCGGCGCCGGACAGCTCCAGCAGCTACGTCTATTGCGGTATTCGGAACGATAAGGGGGGACTGTCGCGCGCTTCACTGGTAGAGACATACCGCCGGAACCAGAAGCGCATCCGAGAGCGTGACGTGCAGGCCGACTGGACCGGGTACATGCAGACTATCCTGGGGGATCTCAGCGGGCACCTCACGGCGAGCCTAGAGGCGGAGATCAGCAGTTCTGCTACGGAGGACAAGGCCTTGTCCCTCCTCAGCTCCGGACAGTCCATCCTGGCCCATTTCGTGACGGCGTTGCTCGCATGGATCCAGCCGAACTCGCTGGTCTTGTTCGATGAGCCGGAGACTCACCTCCATCCAAATGCCGTCGCCAGCCTGTTCTTGGTCTTGTCGGAGATTCTGGTTGAGTTCGATTCCTACGCGGTAGTGGCAACCCACTCGCCTGTTGTGATCCAGGAAATTCCGGCCAAGCGCGTCCTGGTGTTCGAACGCGAGCAGAACGTGACGATTGCCCATCCCTTGCCGCTCGAAAGTTTCGGCGAAAGCGTGACCGAGCTAACCAGGCATGTGTTCGAGACCATCGAGGTCGAGAGCGTCTACCGCCGCACCCTCAAGGAACTTGCACAGGAGGAATCGGCCGAGGAAGTCAGAGCTCGCTTCGACCGCGGCCTAAGCCTCAATGCCGAGGCCTACCTGCTAGCGCAATACGGAAAGAAGGCGGGAAAGAACAAGTGAAAAGCCTAACCGCCTTGCCAGACGATCCGACTTACCTGGATCGGTATGTGGCCATTCGAGACAAGAAGCGCGAACCCACTAGGACGGGACTTGTCGCCGCACATGCGTTGATTGAAGGCCGATACGAGGCCTTCGCGCAGGCCATCGCTCAAGGCGCTTTGGCTGGGCTTCAGAGCCATGCCCAGGCGCGCCAGCGCAGCGAGATCCTGCGCGCTTGTTATGACGGGGCCACGCAGCCCTTGAAGGAACTGAAACAGGCAATCCGGGACGCGCAGCCCAAGCGGCTTCTGAAGTACTGCCCCATGTGTGGGACGACGCTTCCTGGCACGTTCGACCACTACATGCCTGCGGTGAGATTCCCGGAGTTTTCTGTGCATCCGCTGAACCTGGTCCCATGCTGCGCGAAATGCAATTCGACGAAGGACGCTGATTGGCTGTCGGCCGCAGGTAAGCGCCAGTTCTTGCATGCCTATGCGGACCAAGTTCCGGACCTGCAGTTCGTCACGGTGACGCTGCACGAGGACCAAGCCTTCGATGGTGTTGGCGCGACCTTCTCGCTGCAGAGGCCCGCTGGCCTTGACGACGACCTGTGGGAGCTCATCGACTCTCATTTCCGCCGCCTCAAACTGATCGGCCGGTACGACGAGCGCGGCAACGACGAAGTGGCCGAGATCCTGTCGAACTGCCGTACTTTCCTCGACGCGGGAGGGCAGAAGGTCCGAGCCTTCCTGAGCGGACGAGCAGAAGATCAGCGCACGGTCTACGGCAGAAACCACTGGATCGCCGTCCTGATGGATGCCATGGCCCAGCACCCTAACTTTGTGGCTTGGGTCCACGCCGCATGAAACAGTGAGCGCGGCTACCAGGGCTGCCAGCGCCGCAGGGGTGCCTGCGGCAGCACGCCCAGCGGGCGCACCTCCGGCAGCGGCTGTGGCGCATCGCTCTTGGGCGTGCCGAAGCGGCGGCGCGCTTCGCGTTCCAGCTCGTGCGCCATGCCGCGTGCGTCCTTCTCTCCACGCAGTGCCCGCTGTCTCCATTCGCGGGCTTGGGCAATCAGTTCATCGTCCGGCAGTTCTTGTGTGTCCATGGCAGGCGTCATTGTGCCGGGCCGCGCATGGCCAGCCGCGAGTCACTGGGACTGCTGGCTGCGGCCGTAGCCATTGGCAAGGCGCGGCGCCATCTCGGGGAAAAGGACGCCGAGCACGGCGTCGTAGCGCGCAGGCCGCAGGTGAGTTTCGTCGCCGGCGTCCACCTTGTCGATGATGCCTTGCCGCCAGGAAGCATAGCGCTCGGCTTGCTTCGGAGTGAACCGGGCCTCCAATGCATAGGTCTTGACGGCCATGGGGTACAGCGTGTGCCATTGCTGGTAGCCGGGTCCGCTTTGCGTGATGGCATTGAGCACCTGGTACCCCGTATCGAATGCGTAGCCGACGCCCCGGTTGTGCCGGATCGACAGCAGCCGTGAAATGATGCCAGCGACACCCACCATCTCCGGGTCGGCGGCGCCTGGGTAGCCGTGCGCGGCAAGGGCTTCCGCGGCCTCCATGAGTCGCAGCCAAGGCTCGCTGTCCTTTCCTAGCAGCACAGGCGCTGGGCGTTCCCCTTTGTGTGCCCTCCGGGCTTTGTCGATGCGGGTATTGGCGTCGTGGAACTCCGTGGCGGCGGCCAGATAGATCAAGACCCATTCCGATGCTGGCGTCGCGAGCAGCCGGGGACGCCGCAGTTCCGCCAGACGCTCTTGAAAGCGGACCGAGACCGGATGCTGGTCCAATTCTGTTTCGAGGAGTTGGAGACGGAGTCGCCAGGCCGGGTGATGCACCCAGCGCTTGCCGATGGTTTCGTTCACCACCAGATGGCGGAGACCTTCCCGTGTCACGCGTCCGCCGAGCGAGCCTATGTCGATTTCCAGGGTCGACATGTTGAGTGCCTGGATGCGGCGGAGCTTTTCCTGATCGATGCCGTGGGTCACGGTGACCTCGATCAGCACGGTTCGGGGCCACTGCTGGCTGCTGTGGGTGTCTTCTATCAATTCTTCGAAGGCCCCATCGAGCCGAGTTTCGGCGAACCCGTAGATATAAGGTCGAGGCTCGCGCAGGGTGCAGATGACGTCGGGGACGATGCTGCCCTGGCGTTGCTCCAACTGGGTGTTTTCCAGTGGCAGCGTCGTCGATGCCGTCATCCACTGAATGCGAAGTGTGTTGTCCTCCCATTCGCCGCTGAATTCGTCCGGTGCGTAGCGGGTCACTTCGACATCGAGGCCGGGCGTCGTGATCTGCGACGCCTGTTCCAGGATAGCCTTGACTTCGCTGTGCAACAGGGTCTCGCGACGCCATTGCTGAGCGACGGCTGGCTCCAGATCCGAGGGCAGATGCTGACGGAACAGCGCTTCGTCTGCCTCCTCCCAGGCATCCATGGCCTCTCGCGCGGTCTGCTGGGCCTGCGCGCTCGCGGCCGCTTGCAAGGCCTGGTCGTCCCAATGCGCGCACCATCGGATGTCCGGAAGCAGGCGCAGCCGCGCACGGATGTCGTCCGGCGACATCATCGCAATGGCGGGATCGGATAGGAATAGCGTGACGATGGCTCGCCCCTGACCATCGCTGCCGGCAACGCGTTGTCCCGTGAGGTCGACCAGGAACTCGCGGCCGTCATCCAGCGTCAACAGCGCCGTGGCGTGGTCGTGGAGTACCGCGCTGGTGATGGATACGCGCTCTCCGGGTTTTTCGGCCCAACCTTCATAGCCCTGGCCGCTGAAGCCGGTGGCGTTGGCCGACATCCGGCGTCTCGGCAGATCGATGAAACCCCGCTCTTGGAGATGCCGAATTGCGGCCAGCCGGGCAGCAACGAGGGTGCAGTCATCTTTCTGCGCGCCCTTGGGATGGCGGAAATGCGCAGTAGGGTTCCTGCGCAAGGGCTGCCCCGCCAACACCGGCGTCAGTGACAGGTCGCAGGCCGGGCATTGGCATTCGGCGCTTCCGTCGATGACCTCAGGGTCGTGGATGTAGCGCGGCTCGCCGGTGCGCGAGTCGTGTGCCCATGTCAACGGTACGGTGTCGGCATTGGGCATTGGACGCACCGGCGCGGTATGGGTGTCCACCTGCCAGATGCTCGAATCGTGCGCCATTGCCGCCTCTACGTTGCTGAAACTCTACGTTGCTGAAACATCACTTGGCACCTTCGCGCTCGCGTTGACGCAGACGCTTCACATAGGGGCTGTCCACCATACTATCCGCGTCGAGATCAAGCGCGCAGTTCACCAGGATGGCGAACGTGCTGTCGCTGATCTGCAGTCCGTGGGGAAGGAGACCGTAACTCCGTGCGCTGTTTTCTTCAATGCTCACGAACAGTGCTTTGAAGAAATCGGCCAGAGACGCCCGCGACGCCGCTGTTGCCGCCGCTGTCAAGGGATCGGAGGCCTGCGCAACCGCCGTTGCGGCATCGCGAGCCAGTTCGTGGGCGAAGTCGCTCAGCGTAGGCCAGTATTTGAGGTCGAACTGTCTTTGCAGATCTTCGAGGCGCTCTCGAACATAGTATTTGAACCCATGGTTCTCCTGAGCAGATGCCTGGATCACGTCACAGACGTGGTAGTGCGTATCTGTCCTAAAGCCTGACGTGTTGCCGAGGTCCGAGCGCTGCTGAAGCAGTTCGGCCAATTCGGCAGCTTGCTTGGCAATTTGCTGATTCACCTTGGTGAGTTCGCTTCGTGCGTTGCGGGCTTCCGCAATCTTCTCGGGATTCCAAAGCGCTGCTGCGGTCAGAACCAGCCCTAGAAATGTCTTGAGGGCGTGCGGATGCTGGTGCAGCTTGCTGTGCAACTCTTCATAGGCCGGGGTCATTTCCAGGGCTCTGGCCAGAAGCCGATCCGCCACGGCCCTTTCGCTGGGCAGGATATGGTGCTCGGCGTTGTATCGCTTCTCCTCCATGAGGAGCTCTTCGCAGACGTTCTTGGGAGAGGCGGGTGGATGCAATGTCATGGTCTGTCTTGGCTGATGGACATGCTTGCAGCATATTGAAGCACTCGGGTTCTGTCGGTACCTCAAATGCCGCTGTGAAGTCTCGTTCCAGGTACATCGGCGCTCCAAGGTGTCATGGCGTCCCCGGCCAAGACGCATGGCCGGTCGCGCTGTCGTGCTGCGCATCGAGCCACCTTCGGCGTCTCGTCCCCTCCGGGCTTCCATCGTTCCCTCGCGCTGCTCGACTGACGCCTTCGGCCAGGCTCGGTGATCCGGGCCTGCGCGCTGCGCTTGCCTCCAGGGGATCGGCTGTGCAGCCCATCCCCGCCGCGCTGCGCTTGGCGCCCCTCTTGTTCCGCCGAACCGGCTGCGCCGGATCGGCCTTCGCGCCTGCGGCGCTGCGCGCTTCGCTTGCGTGGGGTCGGCGAAGAGGCGGCCGTTGCCTGTCCAGCCATCTTTCCTTCCCTCATCACCTTGTCCGCGACCGTAGCACGCGCCGGGGTGCCGTCAAGGCGCGCCAGGCCGTGTCCTCGCCTTCGGCTGCGGGCCGCCCCACCCCTGGCGCTTCTTCCTTGACGGCACCCCGGCACGCGCTCCTTTTGGCCGCGGGCGATGAACTCAGGAAAGACGGTGGCAACGAGGCCAACCGGGTTCTTCGTGCCGACCCCACCGGAAGCCCGAAGAGGGCTCTGAATCTAGGAATCCGGTGAGGCTTTTTCAACAGCCAACTTCATCAGGAGAAAGACCATGCAACTCGCATCCCGTTTCGCCAGCCACTCGCCGGTGCTGCGCTCGGAACATCCCTTGTCGGATGAGCAGATACGGACCGTGGCCCCGTCCATCTTCGCGCAGGCCCCACACGGCAGCCGCTCGGAGCGCTACAGCTACATCCCCACGGCCACCGTGCTGGGGGAGCTGAGAGGGGAGGGCTTCGAGCCCTTCATGGTGTGCCAGACCCGCGTGCGGCAGGAAGGGCGGCGCGACTTCACCAAGCACATGATCCGACTGCGCCACGCCAGCCAGATTAATGGCCGCGAGGCCAACGAAATCATCCTGCTCAACTCCCATGACGGGACCAGCAGCTACCAGATGCTGGCGGGTATGTTCCGCTTCGTCTGCCAGAACGGGTTGGTGTGCGGCGACACAGTGGCGGATGTACGCGTGCCTCACAAGGGCGATGTCGCGGGCCATGTGATCGAAGGTGCTTATGCCGTGCTGGATGGCTTTGGACAGGCGCAAGCCTCGCGTGAATCCATGCAGGCCATCACGCTGGATGCCGGGGAGTCGGAGGTGTTCGCCCGCGCCGCGCTGTCCCTCAAGTACGACGACCCCGCCAAGCCCGCGCCCATCACGGAAACACAAATCCTGATGCCCCGGCGCACGGACGACGAGCGCCGCGATCTGTGGAGCGTGTTCAACCGCGCCCAGGAAAACCTCATCAAGGGCGGCCTGCGCGCCCGCGCCGCCAACGGACGCCGCCAGAGCACGCGGCCCGTGCAGGGCATCGACCACAACCTGCGGTTGAACCGCGCCCTGTGGCTGCTGGCCGATGGCATGCGCCAGCTCAAGGCCTGAGCCCCGAGCTCGGGGGGCGTGCAGCCCCTCCATGCATTCCCCAGTTTTACGTCTTTCCGTTTTCCCGATTGGAGCTACACCGTGAACACCGCTACCTTTCAAGAAACCAACGCCGTTGATGCAGCCGCATCCATCGCTGCAATCATCACTACGGGCGGCGCTGCCGCCGTTGCGGCTTCGCAGCAACTGCTGCTGATCCCGCTGTCCAAACTGCGCCCTTCGAGCCGCAACGTGCGCAAGAGCGGCGGCACGTCGATTCCCGAACTGGCATCGAGCATCGCCCGCGTGGGCCTGTTGCAGAACCTCACCGTGGTGGCCGCACCCGATGGCGAGCACTACGAGGTGGTGGCCGGGCGGCGCCGTCTCGCCGCGTTGAAGCTGCTGGTCAAGCGACGCAAGCTGGCGAAGGACCATGAGGTGCATTGTCTGCTGGTCCTGGACGATGCGGCGCGCACCGTGAGCCTCACCGAGAACGTGCAGCGCGAGGCCATGTCGCCCATAGAGGAACTGTTCGCCTGGAAAGACCTCGTGGCCGAAGGCCGTCCGATGGAAGACATTGCGGCTGACTTCGGCGTTACGCCTCTCGTGGTGCAGCGGCGCCTGAAGCTCGCCAACGTCTCGCCCCGGCTGCTGGCGGACTTCGAAACGCAGGCCGTGACGCTGGAACAGTTGATGGCGCTGGCCATCACCGACGACCATGCGGCGCAGGAGGCGGCGTTCTACGAATCGCCGCAGTGGCAGCGCAGCCCGGAGGCGCTGCGCGATCACCTGACCAGTGAAGAGATCGACGCCAGCCGCGATGCGGTGGCGCGCTTCGTCGGGCTGGTGGCCTACGAACAGGCGGGTGGCGGTGTTCGCCGCGACCTGTTCGCGGACGACCAGAACGGCATCTTCCTGACGGACGGCGCGCTGCTGGACGCACTGGCGCGCGACAAGCTCGCGCCGCTAGCCGAGCAGGTGCGGGCCGAAGGATGGGCGTGGGTGGATGCCGCCCCACGTGCCACGTCTTCCGAGCTGTACCAGTTCCAGCGGGCGCGCAGCACGCGCCGGGAACCCAGCAAGGCCGAGTCCAAGCGCATCGCCAAGCTGGAAGCCTGGCAATCGACGTTGCAGGAGCGGCTGGACGACGAAAACGAGGACATGACCGACGAACAGGCGCAGGCGCTGCACGACGAGATGGACGAGTTGGGCGACGAACTGGACGCCATTGAACGCCAACTGGTCGAATACCCGGCCGCCGTGGTGGCGCTGGCCGGTGCCGTGGTGTCGATCGATCCCATGGGCGGCGTGATCGTGCATCGCGGCCTGTTGCGCGAGGAACAGGCCAAGGCGTTGCGGGAACAGGCGCGGCAGGAGGAGGGCGGGGCTGGGAGCAACCCGGATGCCGGGGCCGACGAGCCGGCCAAGCCCGGTATCTCGGAAAAGCTGGCGAAACGCCTGAGCGCGCACCGGACGGCGGCCTTGCAGGCCGAGGTGGCGCGGCACCCGCAGGTCGCGCTGGTGGCTGTGGTGCATCGCCTCGCGCTGCGTGTGATCGTGGACTGCTATGGCTCGGGTGGTTCGCCCGTCGACATCTGCGCCACGCCACAGGATGGGCTCGGGCTGCATGCGCCGGACATGGGCGAGGCACCGGCGGCCGTGGGCATGCGCAAGGTCCGGCAGGCGTGGGCCGACCGCCTGTCCGAGGACCCGGATGCACTGTTCGCCGAACTGCTGGTCTTCCCGCAGCAGGAATTGCTGTTGCTGCTGGCGGTGTGCGTGGCCTCCACGGTCGGCGTGCTGGCGTCGCATGAAGAGGAAGTGCCCGCCGCCGCGCTGGCGCGGGCGGTGAACCTCGACATGCACGACTGGTGGACGCCCACCGCTGCAGGCTACTTCGAGCATGTCTCGAAAGCCAAGGCGCTGGAAGCGGTGCAGGTGTTCGCGCCCGATCAGGTGAACCGGCTTGGCAAGCTCAAGAAGGCCGAGATTGCAAGCGAGGCCGAGCGGCTGGCAGTGGGAACGGGTTGGTTGCCTGTGATGTTCAGGGAGCATGCAGCCGCTGTCGAAGTCGAAACGCAGGCCATGCCGGAGAGTGAGGCCGGTGTCGATGCCGAGGCAGAGGTCCACGAGGACGAGCACGCAGTAGCGTGAGCATGAAGCCCCGGCCCTCGGGCCGGGGCTTTGGGATTGGCGCGACGCGCGCGGCAGGTGTGCCGCGCGCGCTTTGACATCCAGCGGCTGCGCCGATGACGCCACCAGGAAATGCGCCCCGCCGGAGAGCGGGTCGGCTTCACGACAGGCTTGGCTGCGCTGGGTTCCGGAATGCAGCGCCGTCCCCGACGCTGCCGGCAGGCCGTCGCGAGCGACGGAGCTGGCACCGAAAGGCTATTCGCCATGCCTTCGATTTCCACGCCGCTGATGACGATCTTGCGAGCCGCAATGATGCGGCGGGGTGTTCCTTCTCGTTGTCGCTGGTCAATGGCTTGGTGTTCGGCAGTGGCCGAATCCGTGCCGGAAGGCTGTTGTCGCGGTGGGCGCCTGTGCGCATGCGTCCTTTGCGAGGACAGGTCCACGCCCACGGCCTTGTATTTGCCGTGAATCCTGGCGCGGGCACGGCGCACGCTCTCTGCGTTCGGTGCGCCTCGGGCTTGTTCGCCGCAACCGGCCTGCCCAATAAATTTCCCCTCCGCTGCGCGGATTCCTCGCGAGGCAAATTTCTCGTTCCTTCCGGTCCTTCGCTGCGCTGCGGCCCCTCCGCTTCGCTACGGGGTGCGGCGCGCCCGGACCCGCGCCGTTCGGATCACGCCAAGGCCGCGATGGGCGCGGACCTGGAAACCTCGAAAGGAATCATCATGAGCACCATCGGCAACTTCACCGCTTCGGGCAACGGCTACACCGGCACGGTTCGCACCCTGACCTTGAACGTCAAGGTCAAGATCGCCGCCGGCGAGAAGACGAGCGAGAACGCCCCGGACTACCGCGTCATCGCCGGCAACGGCCTGGAGATCGGCGCGGCGTGGAAGAAGGTCAGCAAGGCGGACCGGCCTTACCTGTCGGTGACGCTGGACGACCCGTCATTCCCGTCGACCATCTACGCTCGCCTGGTCGAGGGCGAGGAGGGCGTGCATAACCTGATCTGGTCGCGCAGCAAGGGCGACTGAGCGTCGTCCGGGCGCCCCGCCACGGCGGGGCGCTTTCTCCGCCGTGTGCATCGAAGGCCCGCGAAGGTTCGCGTGCCTTGTCGTGTTGGCGTTCGTGCTCGCGTGTCGTCTTCCTTGCGCATGTGCGGATGCACGTGAAAGTGCGGTTCCGTGTTTGTGCTTCGTCGTGGAACGGATTTCGTGCCTGTGCTGATCTGCGGCTTTACGGTGATGTGGGGAAGCGGGGTGGCGGTTCCAAGGATTTCAGCACTTCCGCTTTCGGGTCTTTGCGGTTTCGTGCGTCTCCGGCGATGCCGGACCGCGCTCTCGTGCCGCGCATCGAGTCGCCCATGGCGTCTCGCCCCTCTCGGGCTTCCATCGCTGACGCCTTCGCACCTGTGGTGCTGCGCGCTGCGCTTGCGGTGCGGGTGCGTGCGTAGTGGTTGGGGCTGTCTTGCTGTTCCCTTCATCGTTGCACGCCGGTCTTGCCGTCAAGGTCTGCGCGTGCCTGGCACGCTGGCGTCCTGTCGGCCGTCTTCGAACCTGTGACGGCCGCGCTGCGCCGTGCTGCGTCCGGTCTCGGGCAATTCCGCCCGGAATCCTTCCAAGGAGAAAGACCATGACGACGCTCATCACCGACGAACAACGCGCACAACTGCTGGCCAACGGCCGGCGATCCATCGAGCACGATGGCTTCGATCCGCTCCCGGTGGTCAAGCTGTTCACGCCCAATGCGGGGGCGACTTGGCTGCTCACCGAAATCGACCCGGATGACCCGGACCGCGCTTTCGGGCTGTGCGATCTGGGTCAAGGCTTTCCCGAGTTGGGCTATGTGAGCCTGCAGGAGCTGGAAAGCTTGCGGGGACGCTGGGGTCTGCCCATCGAACGGGACCTGTACTTCCGGGGTGACAAGCCCGTCAGTGCCTACGCGCGTGAAGCCCGGCTGGCCGGGCGCATCGTGGCATAGCGGCCGCAGGTATCACTCGCCAGCTTGTCCGGCTGGCGGCTGGTGCCATTCCTTCGGAAGCCTGGCTTCCGTTTCCAGCAGCAGTTCGCCGGCGCTGCGGTCCAGTGCCCGCGCGATCTTCAGAATCAAGACCAGCGTGGGCATGTGCTCGCCGCGCTCGATCTTGCCCATGTGGGAGCGCTCGATGCCGGCCAAGTGCGCCAGCGTTTCCTGCGCGACACCATCCTCGGTGCGCAGTGCGCGCACCGCAGCGCCGAACGCCAGCGCGGGCGCGACCTCGAAGGTCGTCGCGCCGGTCGGCCGTCCGCGCTGAATGGTTCGCTTCTGCATGGACAGAAGCGTCCCGGTTCAGCACAATTTAAACCACGTTATCTTTAACTCATTCAGTTTGATTCCAGCCCCGCCTGAGTTGATCCCCTTTCGTATTTGCCCTTGCGGCATTAGCATTCCGACACCTCTTTCGAGGACCCCCATGACCTTCCTTACAGAGCCGCAGCGCATCCAGATGCTGGCCAACGGCACGGCGCGCGCCCGTGGCCAGGCCATCGATCCCTATCCCGTCGTCAAGCTGTACACGCTGGACGCCCCTGCCAGTTGGCTGCTCACCGACCTCGATGCCGATGGTGATCGCGCCTATGGGCTGACCGATGCCGGCACTGGTTTCCCCGAACTCGGGCATGTGAGCCTGTCGGCGCTCGCGGGCGTGCGCGGCCCCAGGGGCCTGCGCATCGTGGCCGATCCGCGTTTCAAGGCACGCCAGCCGCTGTCCGGCTACGCGGCCGACGCGCAGCGCGACGGCTCGATCAACGACTGATCTTTATTGGCGTGCGCTAGCGTCGCCGTTCGCGCGACAGCGCATCGCCGCAAAAGCCAGCCAAGCCGGCCGTGGTTGTGGCAGCGTTCTCCCAAGCAAGAAGAAGGAGTCGCCATGATCGACTGCGATGCCGAAGACCTGCCGAACGCGCCCTGGGGCGTGTCGGCGGCCTATCTCTACACGCTGGACCTCGACGGCCCCGCGCTCGCGTGGGAGTACCTGCGTCGCCATCCGCGGTACCAGGCGGACTGGGCGCGGCGGCGCGGCGCATCGTTCGAGCGGTGGGGCTTGCGACAGCGCTGAGGACCCGCGTCTCGATGCGCGCGAAGCGCACCCGGTCTGGATCACGACCACTGACGAACTGCTGCACGTGCGCGCCTCGCAGGCGCACGGCGCATCGGACCGGCAACCCTTCGACCTCTGGCGCGTGCCTGGCCGCAAGCGTCTGGTGCTCGGCTGCACAGGCCTGACGCTGCTGGCCGACGTTTCCGCGCAGCGCCTGCGCGTGACACTGGCCGACGATCTCGCAGACGGTGCGGCCTACACCTGCACTGTGCCGCTCGGCCCCGGCCTGCGCGGCCAACTCGACGTATTCAACACGCAAGCACTGATTCTTGAGGGGCATGCGCCGGTCACGGCGCCCGCGCGTGCCACCACGCGCGGCGCGCTGCTGCACCTTCGCGCCCTGCAGGCGCTTGATGGCGCGCAGACCGGTGCCTCGCACCGCGACATCGCCCAAACCTTGTTCGGCCTGGAAGCCGTGGTTCACCGCTGGCACGACGACGGTGAACTGCGCGCCCAGGTCCGGCACCTGCTGCGGCGCGCCGAGGCGTACATGAGGGGCGGCTATCTGGTCCTGGCGGGGGGCTTGCCCGCTGCCACCAAGCCCCCCGGAGACGAACCCGTGCACTGAATCTCTCCCTGCGCAAGAAGGCCCTTACTCCCGAGACTGCCTCCATCGGGCTGCGAATGGTTCGCGGCCCCGCGACAACGATGGAGGCCCTCATGGCAAGTGCCAGTTCCCCGTTTCCCGTCCGCGCTGCGGCGACTGCGCCGCAGCCCTTTGCGGCACCCGCCGCGCCCGCCAACCCCGAGTTCCTGACCACCGACGAGGCCAGCGCCTTCCTGCGCCTGTCCCCGCGCACGCTGGAGAAGCAGCGCGTGCTGGGTGGTGGCCCGCGTTTCCGCAAGTTCGGCGCACGCGTGGTCTACGCGGTCGAGGACCTGCGCGCCTGGGCCGACAGCCGTGCCTACGGCATGACCTCCGATCCCGGCTACGTGCAGCGCGATTCCGTCCGCTGATTGATGCAGGGCAGGGAGGCTCCATCCATGTCGAAGCGCCCGAGCGAACGCGAACAGCTGTCGCTGTTCCGCGCGCTGCCGGGCGACATGGCGCTGCGCGATGCGCAGGACCTGATGGCCTACCCGTTCTTCTCTCTGGCCAAGTCGCCGCGCACCGTGCCGATCCGCTTCGAGGCCGGCGGCGTGTCGCTCACCGTGGAAGGCGTGCCGGAGCACGGCATCGCCACCATCTGGGACGCCGACGTACTCGTCTGGGCCGCGAGTCAGATCGTCCAGGCCAAGAAGGAGAGCATCGCGCCTTCGCGCCTGATGGTGGCCACCCCGTACGAGATCCTGCGCTTCGCGCAGCGCGGCACCGGCCGCAGCGACTACCTGGGGCTGCGAGCCGCGTTGGACCGCCTGCAGTCCACCACCGTCGCCACGACCTTGCGCCAACGCGAACGACCGAACGGCGCCCTGCGCGTGCACCGCTTCTCCTGGATCAACGAGTGGAAAGAGTACACCCGGCCCGACGGGCGCTCCGATGGCATCGAGCTGATCCTGGCCGACTGGTTCTTCTCGGGCGTGATGGACGAGGCCCTGGTGCTCACGCTGGACCCCACGTACTTCCGGCTTTCCGGAGGGATCGAGCGCTGGCTGTACCGGCTCGTGCGCAAGCACGGTGGCCGGCAGCCCGGTGGCTGGCGCTTCGACATGCGCCACGTGTACCTGAAATCCGGGGCGCTCCAGCGCTATCGCGACTTCGCCGCGCATGTGCGTGGCTTGGTTCTACGCCAGGCGCTGCCGGGCTACCGCCTCTTCATCGAGCGCAGCGGCGGCATCGAGTGGCTGGCATTCCGCCCAGCCCCAGCCGACCCCTCCCAAAGCGACTTGTCCACAACTTCTGTTGAAGAACCTGTGGATGACGTGGGGACGGACTCGGTGGATCACCGGCGGGCGACTCGGTGGATCACCGGCGCATCTATCGGTGGATCACCGGCGCCAAACAGCCCGCAAGCCGCACCCAGCAACGGTTTCGGACCTCCCTAAACATCTAAAGGGATACATAAATGGAAGTCACGCGCGCGCGAGCAGATGCTGCTCAAAAAATGGGCAATGGTTCAGCGACTGCAAATCAGGCAGACCCAGCATCCGAAACCAACCTGCCAGGAAGAGGGGACAGCCGCCCCGGCAAGGTGATCGCGCTGCTCAACCAGAAGGGCGGGGCAGGCAAGACAACGCTCGCCACGCACCTGGTCGGCGAGCTGGCTCTGCAGGGAAGCCGCGTCACGCTCCTCGATGCCGACCCCCAGGGCTCGGCCCTCGACTGGGCGCAGCGGCGGCTCCAGAGCGGCCAGGAGCGTCTCTATGGTGTCTTCGGGCTGGCGAGGGACTCGCTGCACCAGGAAGCGCCGCAGATCGCCTTGCAGGCGGATTTCGTGGTGATCGACGGGCCGCCGCGGGTCGCGGCCCTCGCGCGCTCCGCGCTGCTGGCCGCCGACCTGGTGCTCGTCCCGGTGCAGCCCAGTGCCTACGACGTGTGGGCCAGCCATGAGATGGTGCAACTCATTGCCGAAGCCAAGGTGTTTCGGCCGCAACTGCGCGCGGCCTTCGTGATCAATCGGCGCGTGGTCGGCACGGTGATCGGCCGCGAAGCGCGCGCCGCGCTTTCGGATCAGCCGTTCGACGCGCTGGCGGCCGAGGTTTCGCAGCGCATCGTGTTCGCAGACAGTGTGGCCGCGGGGCGGCTCGCGTGCGAAGTAGCGCCGCAGTGCGCGGCCGCGCGCGAGATCGCGGCACTCGCACAGGCGGTGCGGGAGATGCTGCGATGACAAAATCCCAACCATCGACAAAACCGCGCCGGGCACCGATCGGCCGCAGGCCCGGCGCCGATCCGGCATCGACCTGGGTGCGGCAGGCGGACACGCCCGATCTGTCGGCCAAGGCGTCCGTCTACACCGCGCGGCTGACCGTCGATGTGACGCCCGCGCTGCGCGGGCGGATCAAGGTCGTCGCGTTCCGGCGCGGTATCACGGCGGCGGACATGCTGCGCGAGCTGCTGGAGCGCGAGTATCCGGAGGACGTGGTATGACGGCGCCGGCTTCGCATCCGGCGCCAGCCATCCCGCAGGCTTCGCTGTCGGCGCTGCTGCCGCAGCGGCCCACTCCCATGCGAGTCTCGCTCGCCTTTCTCGAGCATCGAGTGAACGTCTGGCTGCGGTTTGGCCAGCCCGCGCGGGAGATCGTGCTGGACCGCTGGCGTCGCGTCGCGGTGTTCGCGCCAGGCGCCGTCTGCTGCCGCGTGAAGTGGATTGGCAATGACTACGGCACGGCGCTCTGGCAGTTCATGGTGCTGCAGGCGCCGAGGCCGTTCGATGGCATGCAGCGCGTTGCCGGCGTGGCCCCGGGCGCGCGCATCCTGCTGCGCGCCGATGGCGAGCCGCAGGTCAAGGCCGCGCTTGCGGTGATCGACGCCATCGAGGTCTTGGGCATCGATCCAGGCGCGGTGGCCGTCACGTACTGGCGCACGGTCGGCAACCGGCTCGCGGCACGCCAGCCGCTGCCGGTCTACACCGCCGAGCGGCATGCGGCGTATCTCGCGCGGGGGGCGCTGTCATGAAGCCGATCATGGCGACGGCCCCGCGCCGAACCCTGATGCTGGCCTGCATGGGCTTGGGTCTGGCGGCGCTGTGCGCCCCGGCCGTGGCGCCGGTGCCTGTGCGCATCGTCTACAACGCCAGCGACAGCGTGGCGCGCGGTTGGTACCGCGTTGGCCGCATCGAAGGCGTAGCCTCGCTGCACGTCGGCAGCATCGTGCTGGCCCGGCTTCCTTCTGAGGTGGCCGCGTTCGCGGCGCAGCGCGGCTACCTGCCGGAGGGCGTGCCGATCCTCAAGCGCATCGGCGCCGTGGCGCCGCAGTCGATGTGTGTTCGGGATCATGTGGTCCGCATCGACGGCGCGGCCGTGGCGATGGTTCGGACGCATGACGGCGCGCATCGTCCGTTGCCGGCCTGGGCACCATGCCGGCCTCTCGCCGAGGGCGAGCTGTTTCTGCTCAGCGACACAAACCCGGCGTCATTCGACAGCCGCTATTTCGGCCCCGTCTCTGCATCGGCCGTGCTCGGCATCGCGCAGCCCTTGTGGACATGGAGCGCGCCATGAACTTCGCCGTGTCTTGTTGCCGAGCCTGCTGCCGAGCTGCAGCCGGACATGCGTCCGTGCTGCACCCCGCCGTGCAGAGAGCCCGCCGCCAGCGTGCAGCGTGCGCTGCACCGTCGCTGCCTCTCGGGCAGCGTTGCGCATCCCATGCGCGGCTGGCGTCAGGTCGGAGCCGGGAGCGGATGCGGAAGGCGAAGACAGAGGGCCAGATAAAGGGGGCGGCACGCCGCCACCCGCAAAGCCAGCCTGCACGTGGGGTAGACGCGGCACGGCACCTGCTGGTGTCGATGCTGCGCCAGTGCGCAATGCCGCACCACGGGGGCATTGCGCGCGTGCCGCTTGCGATCCCTTGCGCCCCATTGCGCTGGAGTGCCCGCCATGGCTTCGCGTAAGGAATCGGATGCTGATCGCTTCCGTGTCCGGCCCGCGGCCCCGAAGTCCCGCGCGGGGCCGCGTGCGGAGCGCTTCGTGTCTCAGGTGCTCAAGGAAGTCTCGAAGGCCGGCGCCAAGGCGTCCGGCCATCGTGCAGGGCGGCCCGCATCGACCTTTGGCCGGGGCCGCGTCGCGGCCGGCATGGCTGGCGGTCGTCTGGGCGTGCATGCCCGGCGCGTGGTCATCAAGTCCCGCTTCGTGGTGCTCCGGAAAGCCGGCGCGAACTCGGTATCCACCCACCTGCGCTACATCGAGCGCGATGGGGTAACGCGCGACGGTCAGCGCGGCCAGGCCTACGGTGCCGACACCGATACCGCCGACCTCAAGGCCTTCGAGGAGCGGGGGAGGGGCGATCGCCACCAGTTTCGCTTCATCGTCTCGGCCGAGGACGCAGTCGACCTGGAAGATCTGCGCGGCTTCACCCGGCAACTGATGCAGCGCATGGCGGTCGATCTGGAAACACCGTTGGACTGGGTGGCCGTCGATCACTGGGACACCGACAACCCGCATACCCACATCGTCCTGAACGGCCGGACCGCCGGCAAGGAAGATCTGGTGATCGCGCCGGACTACATGGCGCATGGGATGCGCATGCGCGCGAGCGAGATCGCCACCGAATGGCTGGGCCCGCGCACCGAGACCGAGATCCGGCAAAGCCTGAAGCGCGAAGTCACGCAGCAGCGGCTCACCGGCCTGGACCGGGCACTGTTGCGCCAAGCCGTGGCAGATACCGTCGACCTGACCGGCCGGCCTGAAGATCGGCAACGCCAGAACGTCCTGCGGGCGCGGCTGCAGCGGCTCGAAGCCCTGACGCTGGCCGAGCGGGTCGATGCCAACCGCTGGCGGCTGGCGCCGGACATGGCGCGCACGTTGACTGCGATGGGCGAGCGCGAGGATGCGCTGGAAACCGTGCGCCAGGCACTCAAGGGCCAGCAGCGCGAATGCGTGCTGGATGGCGCGTCGGCCACGCCCGTCCTTGGATGCATCGCGGGCAAGGGACTGGCTGACGAACTGCACGACCGGGGCTATCTGGTGGTCGATGGCATCGATGGCCGGGCGCACTACCTGAAACTGCCGCCCGGCGCCGATCTGCCGGCGCTGCCGGTGGACGGCATCGTGGAGGCGAAGCCGCCGGGGCGGGAGCGGGCAGTGGACCGTACCATTGCGACAGTCGCCCAGGATGACATCTACAAGACCGTCGACCATCTGGCCCGGCTGGAGCAGGCGGCGGACCGCGACCCGCAGGCTACGGTCGATGTCTACGTGCGCCGGCTCGAGGCGCTGCGCCGCGCCGGCATCGTGGCGCGCATGGCCGATGGTGTCTGGCAGGTGCCGCCGGCCCTGGTGCAGAAGGCCCAGCAGCATGAAGCACAGAAGGGCACGGGCCCGACCATCGAATTGCGTTCACACCTTCCCATCGACCAGCAGGTGCGTGCCATCGGCGCGACCTGGCTGGACAGGCAATTGATCGGGGAGGGCAGTGGGTTGGGTGCGCAGGGCTTTGGCGCGCAGGTGCGCGAGGCGATGCGCGGCCGCGCGGATTTCCTGGTCGAGCAGGGATTGGCTGAACGCCGAGGCCAGCGCATGGTGTTGTCGCGCAACCTGCTGTCCACCTTGCGTGAGCGTGAACTGTCGGCCGCGGGGAAGTCTCTGCAAGACCAGACAGGCAAGGCCTATCGGCCGATGCAGGATGGGGGGCGCATTAGCGGCGTCTACCGCCGCTCCATCCAACTCACCAGCGGGCGCTTCGCCATGCTCGACGACGGGATGGGGTTCAGCCTGGTGCCATGGCGGCCAGTGATTGAGAGCCGCCTGGGGATGCAGGTCTCTGCCACTTTACGGGGCTCCGCCGTGGGGTGGGGATTGACCTCGACCCGTGGCACTTCTCGCTGATGCGATGCTCTCGATTCTTCCGTTTCCCAGCCCGCCTGCCTCCACAGAAGAATCGCGAGGTGGTCTTGCCCAGTGGCGTTCCGCAGCAGCCCCGCTGACCTGTGGGTCGGGCTGGCAAAAGACATAACCCTCCGTTCAGCGCCGACCACAATGCCCAACCGGTGGTTGCGCACGACTTGGCTGCGTAGACCGAAGGCCAAGCAGATCGACGCCGCGTTTACGCAGCAACTCGGAGTCACTCTTCAGCGCGCGCTGCAGGCACTCGTCGATGTAAACCCTGTCGCTCTGCAGGCGCGACAGATCGACCCACCATCCCACACCGGCCATGAGCCATTTGAAATACACCAGATTGAGGAAGGGGTCGTCCAGGTCGTTGGTGTGTATCGCATTCACGATGCAGTCCCCTTCGAGCTCAACCTTGCCGAACTGCCGCTGGTCCGGTGTGCCCGAGCACCCGCCGCCACGAGAACAGACGCGCTTGCCTCGAGAAGAACAAGTTCATCAACTTTGAGTGCCCCACCATCAGGAGGCCCTGGGCCTTTGCGTGGTCTGGGGGTCGCCTGAGTCATTCCGTACCCACGCCTCGTCGCAAGCCCGCTCCAGTTCTGGCAGGCGGTACGTCTGGCAAGCGGTACGGTAGAACAGGGCCTGGCGTTCGGACGGCGACAGTGCGCTGGTGGCAAGCTTGAAGGCGTTCCATAGCTGCCCGTAGCCGCAAGATTGCTTGTCCACTGGGAAGTTGCTTTCCAGCATGCACCGACCCGGCCCGAATGCGTCGATACACACGTCCATCAGGGGCTTCCACGCCTGCACCAGAGCCTGGGTTTCGGCGGGTCTATCGCCCGATTCGAACTCGAACCCGAAGATCGGCATGCCCATGCCGCCCACCTTGACGCGCACGTTGGGCCTGGCAGCCAGCGCACGCAGATCGCGCTCCCACTCCTGTCGAACAGCCGCCTTTTGTGATTGGAACCCCAGCACACCGACGGGCATACCTACATGGTTCAAGACGATGGGTGTGCGAGGAAACGCATCTGCCAGTGAAGCCAGTTCCCGCAGCTGCGTGTGGTAGATCAACGCGTCGAAACTGAGGCCATACCGATCAAGCAAGGCAAAACCGCGGCGGAAGCTCGCGTCTCCCATGGCGTTCGGCTGGGCGTTGGGAATGAACTTCTTGAGGTCGCTGTCGTGGTAAGTCGCGTAGTAGCGCACACCGTGCAATCTGCCTTTGCCTGCCTCCACATGCGCCCGCAGCACTGCGTCCACCGAGTCGCCGAGCGCCAGGTCCACGTCCGAGACGATCCCCGCGGCAAGGCGGCAAGGGCCCTGCGGCGTGCTGAGCGGAGCGGCGCTCAGGGCAACGATGCGCTCGACTTCCCCGACTGATCGCATTTCCGGGGGACCGTCGGTGCGCCAGCCGGCTCCATAGGCCGCGATGTACATGGTGCCCACGATCTTGTGACCCGATGCCAGGTCGCTCTCCATGTCCTCGCGGCGGTAGTAGAGCTTGTCGGAACTGGTGCCGAACAGGTGGTGGTGGGCATCCACGATAGGCAAACCCGGTTCGCGCGCGGGTTCGCCTGAGCCTCGGCCATGCCATTCCAGCAGATCCCGGGTGGGGCGGTGCTGGTTGCCGCGATAGGTCGGTGGATTGGGCCCAGGCTTGCTCTCGGCCAGCGATGGATTGCAAAGGGCGGCATCGCTCAAGGCGAGTGCCGCTGCGGAGAGAAACATTCGCCGGCTAGGGTGGCTGAAGGAATTGCGCACGGAAAGTCTCCTTTCGTTGTAGGGGCGACATGGCCAGTGAAGGTGAGCGGCACTGGCGCCCGTCTACGGAGCAGTCTGGAGGGGGCTTTGCCGCCCGTCCATGGCGATATTCGGGAGCCGACGTTCATGTTTTCCGAATGAGGCGGGCTTGCCGGCTATCTGTGACCGGCTTTCGCGCACGCGGGCTGCACAAATCCCGCATTGACACCCTGGCACCCAGAAATCTACATTTCACTATCGCAAATACGACCAAGAGTTCGCATATATGAACACTCAAGAGACAACAGACGCCGGCATCACCAAGGAACTGGCCCTGGGCAAGTTCACCGACAAGATGCTCGCCGACATGCGCGCGTTGATCGGCACCGAACTGCGTACCGAGTCGTGCCTGAACAATGAATACGCCACGCGCCTGGCGGTCATGCGCTTCTGCGAGGGCATCGGCGACGACAACCCGCTGTGGACGAATGCCGACTATGCAAAGGACGGCCCGCATGGCACGCTGGTCGCGCCGCCCAGCTTCATCTTTGCCTGCCTGGGCTCGGTGCAGGTCGGCTGGCCCGGCTTGGGCGGCTTCCACGCCGAAACCAAGATGACCTTCGGCGAGCCGATCCGCGTGGGTGAGAAGATCACGGCCAAGGTCACCTTCGACGGCTTCGATGGCCCGATCGCCGACAGCAACTTCGGCGGGCGCCGCATCAAGGACTATCTGCGCCAGGAATACCGCAACGAAGAGGGCGACCTGAAAGCCACCTTCATCTGCTCGCGCATGCGCTTCGAGCGCGGCGAGATGCAGGCGCGCCGCGAGAGCCGCGCGATCGAGGTGCCCCATCCGTGGAAGGAAGACGAGATCGCGGCCATCGAGGAGCAGATCCTGGCCGAGCGCCCGCGCGGCGCCACGCCCCGCTATTGGGACGACGTGCAGGTCGGCGACGAGATGGACGTCATCACCAAGGGCCCGCTGGGCCTGACGGACTTCATCGCCTTCATCGCTGCCGGCGCCGCGCCGATCCCGCGTGTGGCCGCGCATTCCGTGGCGCTCAAGCGCTACCACAAGCACCCCAAGTGGGCTTTCCGCGATCCGCGCACGCATGCGCTGGAGCCGGTCTACTCGGTGCACTACAACGACTACGCGGCCCAGCTGCAGGGCGCGCAGATCGCCTACGACGTCGGCATCCAGCGCACCTGCTGGCAGATCCATTCGCTGACCAACTGGATGGGCGACGCCGGCCGGCTGCTCGCGCTGACCGGCCAGTACCGTTCGCACGTGTACCTGGGCGACGTGGTGCGCCTGGGCGGCCGCGTCGACGCCAAGGAGGTCGATGCCGAAGGCCGCCACATCGTGCGCCTGACGACCTGGGCCACCAACCAGCGCGGCCAGCAGTGCATGCCCGGCACCGCGGTGGTCGCCCTGCCCAAGCGCCCGGCCGTTTGAGCGAGAGCCCTCCCTGGAACGACGCAAGAACGAAGCAAGGACGGAGACGACCATGACCACATCCAGCGACACCTCGATGGCGGAAGCGAAGAGTGAGAAGCGTCATTCGACGGCGCCCGCCGAATCGGCGCGCGACGACCGCGGTGGAGCGCGAGAGGACGCGTCGCTGCCGCTCAGCGGGGTGCGCGTCCTCGACTTGACGCGCTACCTCTCCGGGCCCTACGCGACGCTGCTGCTCGCGGAGATGGGCGCGGAGGTCATCAAGGTCGAAGTGCCCGAGGCCGGTGACGATACGCGCCACATCGCGCCCCTCCAGGGCGACGTGAGCTTCTATCACTCCACCATCAACCGGAGCAAGGCCTCGGTGGAGCTCGACCTGAAGTCCGAGGAGGGGCGGAGACTGGTTCACGCGATGGTTGCGGATTGCGACGTCTTCATCCAGAACTTCCGAACCGGCGTCGCCGAGCGGCTCGGATTCGGATACGACGTCCTCTCCAAGATCAACCCGGGGCTGGTCTATTGCTCGATCTCCGGTTTCGGGGGCACGGGGCCCGAGAGTCGGCGGGCCGCCTTCGATCTGATCGTGCAGGCGGAATCCGGCGTGATGAGCCTGAACGGAGAAGGTGACAGCCCGCCCAGCAAGCTGGGTCTTCCGGTGGCCGATCTGACGTCCGGGATGTTCGGAGTGCACGGAATCCTCGCCGCACTGCTGCGGCGATCAAGGACCGGGAAGGGCGGGCTCGTCGAAGTCAGCATGATGAGCTCCCTGCTTTCGCTCTCCGTCTACAACGCCACCCGGTATTTCGTGACCGGCGAAACACCCAAGCGGATGGGATCGCGCCATCCGGGTGTGGTGCCGTACGGCCAGTACGCGGGTTCGGATGGAAACATCCTGCTTTCCACCTTCAGCGACGGATCGTGGAAGAAGATCGTCGACGCCATGGACCGCCCCGAACTTGCGGAAGATCCGCGATTCATGACCGCGGCTTCGCGGGTCGTTAATCGGGACGCATGCGATGCATTGCTCGGCGAGGTGTTCTCCGGCTTCACCTCCGAGGAGATCGTCAAGCGGCTGCACGAGGCAGGCATTCCCTGTGGCGTGGTGCGCAGTCTCGGCGAGGCGCTGGAGATGGAGGCTGCGAGCGGTTCCGGTGCGATCGCCGACGTCGAGTATCCGGGCAAGGTCGGCACGATCCGCAGCGTGCGGATACCGATCAAGTTCGACGGCGAGTGGTGTCCCGCCCAACCGGCTCCGGCGCTCGGCCAGGACAACGCGATCCTCGATCGCTACAAGAAATCCTAACTATGCAGTGAGACGGTGCGCGCATTCCGGGGCCGGGTCGTGGCCACCAGTCCAGAGCGCGCACCAGTCGCACCCACACGGAGACATCGATGTCATCAGCAGCAACGCCTTGGGGCAAGGAAATCGCGACGGAAATAATCGGCGGGGTTCCGTTCCGGATCTACACGGATCGGCCGCGCCGGGTCGAGCGGCTGCTCTACTTCGCTGGCCGCTGGGGCGCACGGCCCCACATCATCCAGGGCGAGCGTGTCGTCACGTTCCAGGACCTGCACCAGGGTGCGCTTGCCAAGGCCCGCCAACTCGCCGGCCTGGGTATTCGCCCGGGTGACCGCATCTTCATCCTCGGCTGGAACAGCCCGGAGTGGGTGATCAACTTCTGGGCCTGCCTTCTCGCGGGCGCCGTGCCGGTGCTCGCGAACGCCTGGTGGAGCGAGGTAGAGGTCGGCAACGGCCTGGCGGCCCTGCAACCTGCCATGACGCTGGCCGACGACCGTTGCGCGGCGCGTGTGCCCGCAGGCGCGCGGCGGGGGCCCTGGGGTATCGACACGACGGGGTCGCAGGGTGGCGATGCCGTCGCGGATGCCGAAGGTGCGCGCGGCGAGGAAGAGACCGCGCTCATCATCTTCACCTCGGGCACTTCGGGCCAGCCCAAGGCGGTGGTGCTGTCGCATCGTGCGCTGCTGGCACGCCTGCAGATGACCTTGCACATCACGCGCAAGTTGCCGCACCAGATCGATGAGGCGGCGCGCGACGTGACGCTGATCACGGGCCCGCTGTTCCATGTGGGCGGCATGCAGACCCTCATGCGGGCGGTCGTCGTGGGCGATACGCTGGTACTTTCTCAAGGCAGGTACGACCCCGCCGAGGTGCTCGCGTCCATCGAACGCAACAAGGTCAAGCGCTGGAATGCCGTGCCGACCATGGTGACGCGGCTGCTGGACCATCCGGACGTGCCGCGCAGGGATCTGAGCAGCCTGAAGTCCATCAGCATTGGCGGCGCTCCTGTGCATGCGGAACTGATGCAGCGCATCCGCACCCAGCTGCCCAGCGTCAGCCCGAGGATTCCAACCGGCTACGGCCTGACGGAGAACGGCGGACAGGCCACTGCCGCCGCGGGCTCGGAAGACCTCGAGGAGCTGGGCTCCGCCGGCAAGCCGCTGCCATGCGTCGAGATCCGCTTTCTTTCCCATCTTGGCCTGCCTGACGGGGAGATCCTGCTGCGCTCCCCTACGCAGATGTCCGGCTTCTTCGGGCTCGATGAATCGCCCATCGATGAAGCGGGCTGGCTCCACACCGGCGATCTGGGCCGGCTCGACGAGAAGGGCAACCTCTGGATCACCGGCCGCTGCAAGGACATGATCATCCGCGGCGGCGAGAACATCGCGCCCGCGGCGATCGAGCGGGCTCTCATGAGCATTCCCGGCGTCGCCGAGACCGTGGTGTTCGGTGTGCCACACCGCGACCTGGGCGAGGAGGTCATGGCGGTCGTCGTGACGGACGCGGAGCTCACGCAGCAGCAGTTGCAGGAGCAACTGCGCGGCCAGATCGCCTCGTTCGCGGTGCCCAGCCGCTGGCGCATCCAGCGCGAGCCGCTGGCGACCAACGACACCGGGAAGGTGGACAAGAAGGCGATCAGCGCTCAAGTTCGCGCCGAACTCCAGAACGAGGATTGACATGAGCATGTATAACTTCCAACACATCACGCCGCCGCTGCGCCTGTTCCACGGCCCTGACAGCCTGGCGCACCTCGGCCGCGAGCTCGACCGCATCAAAAGCCAGCGCGCAGTTGTCGTCTGCGGCGACTGGCTGGCCAAAGGCCCTCTGTTCGAGCGCGTCCGTGTGGCGCTGGGCGAGCGCTGCGCCGGCGTCTACGGCGAGGTGCTGGGCCACAGCCCGGTGGCCTCGGTCGAGGACGCCGCGGGGCTGCTGCGCCGCCTCGAAGCCGATGCCGTGATCGCCGTGGGCGGTGGCTCGGCCATCGTGACGGCCCGCGCGGCCAGCATCCTGGCGGCTGAGGACAAGCCGGTGTCCGAACTGTGCACCGTGACCGAGGCCGACGGCAGCCTGCGCAGCCCCAAGCTGTCGGCGACGAAGCTGCCGCAGTTCATCGTGCCGACCACGCCGACCACGGCCACCGTGAAGGCCGGCAGCGCGGTGTTCGATCCGGCCAGTGGACAGCGGCTGGCGATGTTCGATCCCAAGACGCGCGCGCAGTCGGTCTTCATCGACCCCGAGATGATCCTCTCGGCGCCGCGCGGCCTGGTGGCCAGCGCCAGCATCAACACCTTGTCGATGGCGATCGAGGGGTTGACTTCGCGCTCGCAGGACGCGCTCGCGCACGGCGCGTTGATGCAGGCGCTGCGATTGCTGGGGCGGCATCTGCCGCAGGCCGCACATGCGGACGACGCGGCCGTGCGCGGCCAACTGGTACTGGCTGCCATCCTGTGCGGCCAGGGCACGGACCACACGGCCGCCGGCATCACCACGGTGCTGGGCCACGCGATCGGTGCGCGCCACGAGATCGAGAACGGCACCGTCAACGCCATCGTGCTGCCGCACGTGCTGCGTTTCAACGCCGAGGCCGCAGCGGCCGGCATGGCCGACGTGGCTGCGGCACTCGACCTGCAGCGCTCCGGGGCGCAGGCAGACCTGGAGCGGGTCATCGAGAAGGTCACGTCGCTCTTTGACGACCTCGGCGTGCCACGGCGTTTGCGCGACGTGAAGGTGCCGCGCGAGGCCTTGCCCGACATCGCCGCACATGCGATGGGCGACTGGTTCCTGCGTGGCAATCCTCGGCCCGTGCGCAGCGCGGCCGAACTACAACAAATTATGGAAGAGGCATGGTGAAAAAGATGATCGAACGCAACAAGATCTATATCGACGGCGAGTGGGTTCCTTCGTCGGGCCGCGAAGTCCTGACCGTCATCAATCCGGCGACGGAAGAGGTGATTGCCACCGTGCCGCGTGGCACCGCGGAAGACGTCGATCGCGCCGTGCAGGCTGCGGTTCGCGCATTTCCGGGCTGGTCCCAAAGTCTGGTATCTCACCGTACCGAGATCTTCAGCAAGCTGGCGCGCCTGACGGAGGCGCGAGCCGAGGAGATCACGCAGACCTTGGTGAGCGAGCTGGGCTATCCCATCACGGCATTGCGCAGATCACAGACGCTCGGAGCCGTGGAAGAACTCGACATCATTGCCGAGTCCCTGGCGCAGATTGAATGGGTGGTGCCCGTGGGCAACACGCAGGTTCGCCGCGAGCCCTCTGGCGTGGTGGGCGCCATCACGGCGTGGAACGCACCCCTGCGTTCCGTCATCTCCAAGGCAGGCGCCGCCATCGCCGCCGGTTGCACCGTGGTGCTCAAGCCCTCCGAGGTGGCGCCGCTGACGGCCTTCATGTTCGCAGAGCTGTGCGAACAGGCCGGCCTGCCGCACGGCGTATTCAACCTGGTGTGCGGCACCGGCCCGGAGGTGGGCGAGGCGATTGCGGCGCACCCGCTGGTGGATATGGCATCGATCACCGGATCGGTGCGCGCAGGGCGCCGGGTGATGGAGGTGGCGTCGGAGTCGATCAAGCGCGTGCACCTGGAACTCGGCGGCAAGTCGCCCAACATCATCCTGGCGGATTCCGACTTCGAACGCGCGGTGGCCGATGGCATCGCGGATGCCTTGCGCAACAGCGGCCAGGTGTGTGGCGGCCTCACGCGCATGCTGGTGCCGCGCGAGCGCCTGCAGGAAGCGGAAGAGTTGGCCGTGCGCAAGGCCAACAGCTACGTGCTCGGGGACCCGCTGGACGAGTCGACCACGCTCGGTCCCGTGTCCACGTCCGCAGCGCGCGACCGCGTGCGCGGCTACATCCGCTCGGCGCAGGAAGAGGGCGTGCGCATGCTGACCGGTGGAGCCGAGGCCCCAGAGGGCCTGGAACGTGGCTGGTACGTGCGGCCGACCATCTTTTCGGGCGACAACCACAGCCGCATCGCGCGCGAGGAAATCTTCGGCCCGGTCGTGGTGATCATTCCCTTCGACGATGAAGAAGATGCGATCCGCATCGCCAACGATTCGCAGTACGGCCTGGCAGGCGGTGTGTGGTGCAACGACGCCGAGCGCGCACGCAGCATCGCCGCCCGCCTGCGCGTTGGACGCGTTCGCATCAATGGCGCGCCGCTGGACAAGCGCGGCACCCACGGTGGATTCAAGCTCTCGGGCGTGGGCCGCGAGTGGGGCCGCTTCGGCATCGAGGAATTCATGGAATACAAGTCCGTCCTCGGGTAGGCCGATGGACGGGTTGGCAATAACAAGGAGACAAGACAATGGACAAACGCAGTTTCATCAAGGCGCTCGGCGCAGCACTGGCATTGCCCAGTGGCATGGCCTGGTCCCAGGCCACAAAAGGGCGCGCAGTCCGGGTCATCGTGCCGCTGCCGGCTGGCAGCTCGAACGACTACGTGACGCGCGTCCTTCTGCCCTCGGTCGGCGCCATCAATGGGCAGAACTACTTCATCGACAACAAGCCGGGTGGCAATGGCACCATTGCCACGCTGGAGGTGGTGCGCGCGGCCCCGGATGGCAACACGCTTCTGTGCGGGTCGAATTCGCCATTGGCAGCCAACGTGGCCTTCTTCAAGAACCTGGGCTATGACCCGCGCAAGAATCTGACGCCCATTGCCGCCGTCAGCCTGACGAACCATGTGCTGATGGTCAAGGCGGACTCGCCGATTCGCAGCTTCGCGGACTTCATCGCCCATGCCAAGGCGAATCCCGGGAAAGTCAGTGTCGGTTATTCGACCACCTCGGTGCAAACGCAGATCGCAACGATGGGCCATCTCGCGGGCATCGAGTTGCTGCCGATCCCCTACAAGGGAAGTCCGGCCACGATCACCGATGTGATCGGCGGTAACTTGGTCGCCACGCTGACCGACCAGGGCAATGCCCAGGCCCAGGCCAAGGCGGGTCAACTGCGGCCGCTCGCCGTCTCCTCCCTCAAGCGCAACCCGGTCATGCCCGATTGGCCCGCGATCTCGGAGACCCTGCCGGGATTCGATTTCCCGTCCTGGAATGCGCTGATGGGGCCGGCAGGCTTGCCGCGCGAGATGGTTGCGCACCTCAGCGATGCGGTCATCAAGGCGCAGAAGCAGCGGGACCTGATCGAAAAATACGCCAGCCAGGGCGCCACGCCACTGGTGATGGGCCCCGACGAACTCAAGGCCTTCATCGAGTCCGAGACGACGCGATGGGTGCGGCTGGCACGTGATGCCAAGATTCAGCCCGAGTGATGTGTAGTCACCGGACCAACCGGTTTCCGGCGAGGAGTTTGTCATGATTGTTTCGAGGGCACGCTGTACCAATGGCCCTGACCAGCCCTTCATCCCAACTACGGTTGAGCGGCGCGACCCTGGGCCTCGCGACGTCTTGATCGACATCGCCTATGCAGGCATCTGCCACTCGGACGTGGAGCACGCGCGTTGCTTGCGAGGCGGGAAAACCATTTACCCCATCGTGCCCGGCCATGAGATCGCGGGCATCGTCGCAGCCGTGGGTGCTGACGTCAGGCAATTTCGGGTGGGTGATCGCGTCGGGGTCGGGAACATGGTCGATGCCTGCGGGGTATGCGAAAACTGCCAGGCAGGTCTTGAGCAGTACTGCAGTGGTGGCCGCACCATGACCTACAACTCGACCGGCCGCGATGGCAAGCCCACCTATGGTGGATACAGCCAGAACGTGGTGGTTGACGAAGGCTTCGTCGTCCGTATTCCAACGGGTATTGCGCTGCATAATGCCGCGCCGCTGCTGTGTGCCGGCATCACCATGTACTCCCCCTTGCGGCACTGGCGCGCCGGGCCCGGCAGCAAGGTGGCCGTCATCGGCTTTGGCGGCCTGGGCCATGTGGGAGTGCAGATGGTTCGTGCGCTGGGCGCGCGCGCCACGGTGCTGGACCTGACGCCGGACAAGCGCGACGACGCGCTGCGCCTCGGTGCGCATGACTACCGGCTCAGCACAGACCCCGACACTTTCGTGGCCCTGGCCAACGTGTTCGACCTCATCATCTCGACGGTTCCTATCCACGCCGATCTGGATCGCTACCTGGGTCTGCTGGCGCGCGATGGCGTGTATGTCAACTTGGCTGTGCCGACCCAGCCTTTGAATGTCTCCGCCACGGCCTTGCTGACCAATCGCCGATCCATCGCAGGAACGCGCAGCGGCGGCATCGCCGAGACACAGGAGATGCTCGATTTCTGCGCTGAGCACGGGATCGGTGCCGAGGTGGAACTGATCCATGCGGATGGCATCGATGACGCCTATCGGCGCCTGCTCGCAGGCAACGTGCGGTTCCGCTTCGTGATCGACAACAGCACCCTTTGAGAACCACCATGACCGACTTCCTGCTCTACGAACAAGATGGCCCTGTCGTCACGCTGACGATGAACCAGCCCGAGCAGCGCAACCCGCTGACCGGCAACACCGCGATACCGGAGTTCCTGGCGGCGATCGACCGCATCCACGACGACCGCAGCGTGCGCTGCGTCATCCTCGCCGCCAATGGCCCGTCCTTCTGCGCGGGCGGCAACATCCACGAGATGAAGCGC
This sequence comes from Acidovorax sp. BoFeN1, assembly GCF_003345135.1. Lineage (NCBI taxonomy): Bacteria > Pseudomonadati > Pseudomonadota > Betaproteobacteria > Burkholderiales > Comamonadaceae > Acidovorax > Acidovorax sp. BoFeN1. The sequence goes on along the minus strand of NZ_QOZT01000006.1, from coordinate 45,770 downwards.
CAAGCCTCGCCCGAGGTCAGCGAGATGGACATCCGCCAGGACTACCGGCGCGGCATCCAGCGGCTCACGCTGGCCCTGTTCAACCTTGAAGTGCCGGTGATCGCCGCCGTCAACGGACACGCGATTGGCGCCGGGCTGGACCTGGCGTGCATGTGCGACATCCGCATTGCATCGGAGAAGGCGAAATTCGCCGAGAGCTTCATCAAGCTGGGGATCATTCCGGGCGATGGCGGCGCCTGGCTGCTGCCGCGTATCGTCGGCATGTCGCGCGCGGCCGAGCTCGCCTACACCGGCGACATGATCGACGCGCGGCAGGCGTTGGACTGGAACCTGGTGTCGCGCGTGGTCGAGGCCGAGCAACTGCTGCCAGCGGCGCGCGACATGGCAGGGCGCATCGCGCAGAACGCAGCCCACGGCGTGCGCCTGACCAAGCGCCTGATGCGCGAGGCCATCCATTCGCGCCTGGACACGGTGCTCGAGCTCTCGGCCGTATTCCAGGCGATCTGCCACAAGACGCCGGACCATACCGAGGCTGTGGATGCGTTTCTGGAGAAGCGGGCACCACGGTTCAGCTGACGTGGAGTAACCAAGCCATGACCGATCCGCACCCGACCCGAGAGGAAGAGCTTCACTTCCGGCGCATCGACATGCGCGCCTGGCGGCGCAGCGACGGGCTGTTCGAGCTGGAAGGGCGGGTGACCGATCGCAAGCCGCAGGACTTCGAGCCTTGGCGCGGCGGCAAGCGCGTGCCCGCGGGCGAGCCTGTTCACGACATGGGTGTGCGGCTGGTGTACGACGCGGAGCTGCAGATCCACGCGGTGGAGACCTTCACCGAGGCAGCGCCCTATGGCGAGTGCCCGGACGGCGGCCAGGCACTGCAATCGCTCATAGGCCTGCGCATGGCCAGCGGCTGGAGCCGGGAGGTGCGCAGCCGGCTCGGCGGCGCGCGCAGCTGCACCCATCTGATGGAACTGCTGATCCCGATGGCGACCACCGCCTTCCAGTCGCTGAGCCAGGTCCATCGGGGGCGGGCCGAACGTGTGGACGCCACGGGCAAGCCGCTCAAGATCGACAGCTGCTATGCCTACGGCCAGGAGCGCGAACTGGTGCGCGTGCATTGGCCGCAGTTCCATCGACCGAAGCCATCCGACACGGGGTAGGCATCGGAGGCATCCAACACAAGCAGGAGACAAAAAATGATGATCGACCTTGTACAGCTGCGCACCTTCGTCGCCGTGGCGGAGGAGCAGCATCTCACGCGCGCGGCCGAACGGCTCCACGTCAGCCAGTCTGCTGCGAGCGCACACGTGCGCGCGATCGAGGAAAGCCTGGACATCCAGTTGTTCGCGCGCACCAATCGCAGCCTGGAACTCACGCGCGCCGGAAAGATGCTGCTGCGCCAGGCCAAGCTTCTCCTCAACGGAGCGGCGGAATTCACCTCCTTCGCCCGGGACATTCGGGGCAAGACGGAGGGCAACTTGATCGTCGGCGCCAGCAGCGATCCGTTGTCCAGCCGCATCGGACTCGTGGTCGCGGGCCTGCGCGCACAGCACCCTCTGGTCACCGTCGACGTGTGCGCGCGGGCTTCCGCGGGCACGCGCCAGGCGCTCAAGACCGGCGAGTTCGACATTGGCATGCTGCTCGGCCGTCCCGTGGATGCGGACTTCACCTACTACCAATTGACCACGATCAACTTCCGGGTCGCCGGACCTGTCGCCTGGAAGGACAAGATCGAGAACGCCGACTGGGCGGCTTTGGCAGAGTTGCCCTGGATCACGCCGAACGGTACCAATCTGGCCTATGCGTTCATGCTGGATCGGTTGTTCGGCGAGCGAGGGCTGGAACTCAACAGCGTGGTCCGCTTCGACAACGCCGCGCTCGGCCGTGCGCTGGTGCATGCGGGGGTCGGTATGTTGCTGATGCGCGAAGAGTATGCCCTGGAGGGCGTACGTGCCGGGGATCTCGCGCTGTCGCCGATCGCGCGGACCGAGTGCCCGCAGTTCATCGCGCACGTGTCCAGCCGAGGCAATGACCCGCTCATACGTGCGTTCATCGACGCGGCCAGTGAAGCCTGGCCAGACATGAAGCGCATGGCGCCACTCGCCCACGACTGAGCCCGCGGGCGCGGACACACGCGCTTGCCCCTGACATATGAACAACGGAGACAAACCGATGCGCAATCCATTGCGTCGAATGCTCGCTGCGCTGTTGCTTGGCGTACTTCCCTTGTGCACCCTCGCGCAGGTCTATCCCGACCGGCCGATCAAGCTGATTCTTCCGTTCCCGGCAGGCAGTGCCACCGATGGCATCGCACGCGTCATCGCCGAGGACCTGCGCAAGGGACTCGGCCAGCCCGTGGTCATCGAGAACCAGGCCGGAGCCGACGGCAACATCGCAGCGCAGAACGTCAAGCGCGCGGCGCCCGATGGATACACGCTCTTCATGAGCACCAACTCGGCCCACGGCGTCAATAAGTCGCTCTATGCGAATCTGCCTTACGACCCGGAGCGCGATTTCGAGCCGGTTGCGGGGCTGATCCGCATCCCGCTGATGCTTCTGGTCCGCAAGAACTTTCCGGCCGATGACGTCGCTGCATTCGTACGGCAGGCCAAGCAGACGCCGCTCAGCTTCGGCACCGGAAACACATCGAGCCAAGTGGCTGCGGCATTGCTGCGATCTGCGGCGGGAATCGACATCACGGTGGTGCCGTATCGCGGCACACCGCAGGCATTGGCCGATCTTGTCGGCGGCCAGATCGATGCCGCGGTGGTGGACCCTTATTCGTCGATGGGCTTCATCACCAATGGCCAATTGAAGGCGCTGGCCGTGACGGACTCCGTGCGGCATCCCTTGCAGCCCCAGGTGCCGACCATGGCGCAGGCCGGCTACAAGGAGGTGGAACTGGCGAGCTGGGCCGCCTTGTTCGCTCCTGCCAAGACAAGCCCGGCCGTCATCGAGCGCCTGCAGCAGGAAGTGGCGCGCAGTCTCGCGAAGCCCGAGGTCAAGGATGCGGTGCAGAGGATGGCCATGACGACGATGGTCATGACGCCCGAACAGCTTCGCACCTTCGTGCACTCGGAGATCGAGCGTTGGAGCCGGCTCGCGAAACTGGCCAATGTCCCGAAGAAGTAAGAGCATGACCATGGGTGACATTCAACGCCTGCGCAATCGCCGCATCGTCATCACGGGAGCCGCTTCGGGAATCGGCATGGCGACCGCGCGGCTGTTTGCCGCAGAGGGGGCCGCGCTGACCTTGCTGGACCGCAATGCGCAGGGCCTGCACGCTGTAGCGCGGGAGATGCAGGCCCATGTTTTTGAGGCCGACGTCTGCGACGAGGGCTCCATCGCGGGCGCTGTCGCGCAAGGCGCTGCGGCCATGGGCGGGATCGACGGCGTGGTGAATGCGGCGGGCGTGATGCTGCGCGGCTCGGTGCTGGAGGTCGACGTGGCGCAGTGGCGGCGCGTGCTGGAGATCAACCTCACGGGCACTTACATCGTGGTGCGCTGCTGCCTGCCCTGGCTCAAGCAGGCGGCGCAAGCCTCCATCGTCAACCTCGGGTCGGGCCAGTCGCTGCTGCCCAACACACCGGACCGCAGTGCCTACTCCGCGTCGAAAGGCGGTGTCCTGAATCTGACACGGGCGCTGGCCGCGGAACTGGCTCCGTCCATCCGAGCCAACACCGTGTGCCCCGGACTGGTGGACACGCCCATGGCGGAAGGCGTGCAAGGCAATGTAGGCAACTATGCGCTTCGGCGGCTTGCGCAACCCGAGGAGATTGCGCGGGCCATCCTCTTTCTGACGAGCGACGAGTCTTCCTACGTCACGGGCGCTGCCCTTGCGGTGGATGGCGGCCGTTCGTTCCATTGACAGACCGTATTGCTCGATGCCTGCTGAAACCTTCATCCTGCGCTCCTCGCTGACGTCACCCTTCGTGCGCAAGGTGCGCATGGCGGCGGACGTGCTCGGTCTGGCCGACCGCGTCCGGCTGGTGCCGACGGATGCGGTGGACCCCAGTGACACGTTGCGCCGGCAGAACCCGCTGGGCAAGTACCCGTGCCTGGTGTGCGAGGACGGCACCGCCGTCTACGACAGCAGCGTGATCCTTGAGTTCCTGCAGGAGATCGCGGGCACCGACCGCCTGCTGCCGCGCGCCGGGCGCATGCGCATTGCCATGCTCACGCGCACGCGGCTCGCCGACGGCATCATCGATGCGGGGGCCATGGTCATCTACGAAGAGCGCTACCACGCGCCGGCCATGCGGTCATCGCACTGGCTGGACTACCAGCGCGACAAGATCATCCGCGCGCTGGCAGCCTTCGCAGCACTGCCGCCGGATCCCCACCGGACTGACGCGGTATCGATCGGCCTGGCCTGTGCGCTGGGCTTTCTCGACCGGCGCCAGCCCGTGGCATGGCGCACGCCGTACCCTGGTCTCGCACAATGGCTTGCGGCCTTCGAGCAGAGCGAGCCGGCCTTCGGCCGCACCCGCCCGCCCGCACCCTGAACGCGCGTCCTGCGCCATGTGCGCGCAGGGCGCTCGCATCACAGCATCTCGGTGCTGACGCGTTCGACCGTTCCACCCGCGCCGAGCAGCGCCGCCGCGAGCGCCTGTGCCTGAGGCAGCAGCGTTTCAGCGTAGAAGCGGGCGGTGGCGACCTTCGCGGCGTGGAAGGCCGGATCCTCGGCCTCATGGGCCAGTGCCGCCAGCATGGCGCGCGCCATCTGCCAGCCGCACAGCACGATGCCGGCCAGCCGCAGGTAATGCACGGCGCCGGCATACACCATCGCGGGTTGGGTGCCGCCGTTGCTCACGACGAATTCAATCGCCGATTCGAAGGCCCGACGGCCCGCCTGCAAGGCCAGGCGCATGCTGCGGCAATCGTCGCTCGGGTGGTCCGTCAGTTCGCGCTCTGTGGCCGCGATACGCGTGCACACGGCCATCGCCACGACACCCCCATCGCGCAAGGTCTTGCGGCCCACGAAGTCGTTGGCCTGGATCGCCGTCGTACCTTCATAGATCGGCAGGATGCGCGCATCGCGGTAGTGCTGGGCCGCTCCCGTCTCCTCGATGAAACCCATGCCGCCATGAACCTGCACGCCCAGGCTGGCGATTTCCACGGACATCTCCGTGCAGTGGCCCTTCACCACAGGCACCAGGAACTCGTAGAACGATTGGCTGTCGCGCCGTTCCGTGTCGTCCGCGGCGTTGTGGGCGGTATCGCCGGCTGCGGCGGCGACGTAGGCCAGTGCACGGCCGCCTTCGGTCAGGGCTTTCATGGTCAGCAGCATGCGTTTGACGTCGGGATGCTGCACGATGGCCACCGGCTCTCCGGTGCCGGACAGGTCGCGCCCTTGCACGCGCTCCCGCGCGTAGGCCAGGGCCATCTGGTAGGCGCGATCGGACACGCCGATGCCCTGCAGCCCCACGGCGAACCGTGCCGCGTTCATCATGATGAACATGTACTTCAGGCCCTGATGGGCTTCGCCCACGAGTTCCCCCATCGCGCCCTCGAACTCCAGCACGGCGGTGGGGCTGGCCTTGATACCCAGCTTGTGCTCGATGCTGATGCATTGCACGTCATTGCGCTCCCCCAGGCTGCCGTCTTCCCGGACCAGGAACTTGGGCACCACGAACAGGCTGATGCCTTTCACGCCCGGTGGCGCATCGGGCAGGCGGGCCAGCACCAGGTGGACGATGTTGTCCGCCATGTCGTGCTCGCCCCAGGTGATGAATATCTTGGTGCCGAAGACTCGGTAGCTGCCATCCGGGTGCGGTTCGGCGCGGCTGCGCACCGCGGCCAGGTCGGAGCCGGCTTGTGGCTCGGTCAGGTTCATGGTGCCCGTCCATTCACCCGTGACCAGTTTCGTTGCGTACTTGTCGCGCAGCGCGGGGCTGGCGGCCGTGATCAGCGCTTCGATGGCGCCGTCGGTCAGCATGGGGCACAGCCCGAACGAGACGTTGGCGGCCTGCAGCATCTCCGAGCAGGCGGCCGCGATCAGTTTGGGCAGCCCTTGGCCGCCGCAGGACTGAGGGTGCCCAAGGCCTTGCCAGCCGCCTTGTGCAAAAAGCTTGAACGCTTGTTGGAAGCCTGGTGTGGCCTTGACGTTGCCGCTGTCCCACCGGGAGGGGTCACGGTCGCCGACGGCGTTCAGGGGGGCGATGACTTGCTCGCACAGTTTGGCGGACTCGTCCAGCACCGCTTCGGCGGTTTCCAGGCTGACATCTTCGAAGGCCGGCAGGGCACCCAGGCGGTGGAAGTCCGCGAGGTGCCGCATGACGAACAGCATGTCTTTGATGGGCGCGTGGTAGCTCATCGTTGCTCCCGCGTCTTCGGATCTTGCTTGCCCGGCAGGATGCCAGCGATTCTTTGGTGTTGATGCATATCTCTCCGTGGATGGCAATAGCCGTGCAGGTCATGTCTTCGTGCACAGCCGCAAAGTATCGAAGCCATGCATGGGGCACGTCCATGGCTTTTCCATGTACCCCACGTCCTCGATTTCCGAACGATGGGCAGCGCACCCGCGCACCTCGTGTCGCGCTGCCGCTGCTCCCTTTGAAGCCATCCGTGCCAAAGGTCTCCTGTTGAAGGGCAACGTCCATTCCCTCTGCGTCTTCCAGCCGGACCAGCATCCACGGAAATCGCGGAGACCAGTTGCGTGAAAACCGGATTGACCTCGAATGGCGACCGGCCTAAAGTTCGTGGTCGTATATAGGACTAAGAGTTCGCAAATATGAACAACCAAAAGAAGAGAGACAAAGCGTTCGTGACCTTGCCAACTGGGCGCGGGCTTGCTTGCATGGCGAGGGGGGCCAACTTGTATGACAGCTCCGCGATACCGGTGGCGCGTTGTTCGAAGGGCGCGTGACGCCAGTGAATCCTTCAGCCTCGATGGCCAACCGCTGCGCAATGCTGGTATTGCTCCGGCACGGCAGTTCCCTCGCGAACGAAGGGCAGCGCTTCGGCGGTTGGGACGATGTCGCGCTCTCGGACCGGGGGGTCGCCCAGGCGCGCGCAGCAGGCATGCTGCTGCAATGCATGGACCTGCGGTTCGACATCAGCTTCACCAGCGTGCTGCGACGGGCAGTCGGCACCCTGTGGCATTGTCTCGACGCATTGAATCAGACCTGGATTCCCACTGTCTGCGACTGGCGCCTCAACGAACGCCACTTTGGCAGCTTGCAGGGGATGACGAAGAGCGACGCAGTCGCCCGATACGGCGACTCGCAGGTCCAACGCTGGCGCCGAGGCTTCAATGAGCGACCGCCGCCACTCTCGCCAGGCGAACTGCGCGACAGCTTCGGAGCCCCACCGTACGAAAGCCTGAATCGAAGCCAGGTGCCCTTGTGTGAAAGTCTGCAGGACACGCACGAGAGAGTCCTCGCATGCTGGGATGCGCGGATATTGCCAGCGCTGATGCGGGGAGAAAACGTTCTTCTGGTGGCCCATGGCAACTCCATCCGGGCCTTGCTGATGGTGCTCGAAACCATCGGTGAAGACGAGATCGGCGCCGTTGAGGTCCCCAACGGGATCCCGCTCGCCTACGAGTTCCGCACCGATGAGCGCCGCTTCGTGCGCCGCGAGATCGACGGATCGCCCCCGTGCAACTCAAACCTCGGGCGCCGCTTGACTGCTGGCGTCGACGGTGCCAACACATTTCCCATTACACATTCTCAAAGGACATAAACATGAAAGTAGGCTTCATCGGTCTCGGCACCATGGGTGCCGGCATGGCGAGCAACCTCCAGAAGGCTGGCTACGCGATGGTCGTTCACGATCTCCGCAAGGAAAGCGCCGAGCCCTTCATCGCGGCCGGCGCGACCTGGGCTGCTACCGTCGCGGAACTGGCCCGGGCCTCGGACGTGGTCTTCACATCGCTGCCCGGCCCCAAGGAAATGGAGGCGACTGCGTTCGGCGAGCAAGGCCTGCTCGCGTCGATGCGTCCGGGCAGCACGTGGTTCGATCTGAGCACCAACTCGCCCACGGTGGTTCGCGAGGTCGCCCGGCGCGGCCTTGAAAAAGGGATCACGGTGCTCGACGCCCCTGTCAGCGGCGGCCCGAGCGGCGCCAGCTCCGGCAAATTGGCGCTCTATGTCGGCGGCGAGCGCGAGGTCTTTGACCGGCATCAGAAGTTGCTTGACGCCATGGGTGACCGGGTGATCTATGTCGGCGCCATTGGCGCGGGCAGCACCGCGAAGATCGTCCACAACCTGATCAGCCTGGTCAGCCGCATGGCGATCGCAGAGGGCATCAGCCTTGGCGTCAAGGCGGGGCTCGACCCGCTGGAACTGTGGAACGCAGTGCGGCAGGGTGCAATCGGCCGTGCGCGCACCCTTGACCTGGTGGCCGAGCAGTATCTGCAGTCCTCCTATGACCCGCCCAGTTTCGCGCTGCGCCTTGCATTGAAGGACTTCAATCTGGCGCTCGACCTGGCAAAGGAGTTCAACGTTCCGATGAAGCAGGCCGACGCCGCCTACGAGGACTACATCGCCGCGCTCGATCGCGGCTGGGCCGATCGCGACTCGCGTTCGCCGATGGAACTGCAGAACGAGCGTGCCGGCGTGACGATCAAGGCGTCGAAGGAAGACGTCCAACGGACGCTGGCACGAAGCTGAGCCAACGCTATTGCCAAGCAAGCGCAATCGAACTGGAGCTCCATGATGGAAACCAAGGAAATCGGCCGGCAGGTCATTCGCGAACTCATGGGCGATGCCTTCCTCGAAGCGAAGGACAAGACCCGCAATGAGTTCAATGCGCCGATACAGGAGTACGCCGAGGACGTGTGCTTCGGTCGGGTCTGGGCGCGCGAGGGCATCGACCGCAAGCAGCGCAGCATCCTCAACGTGGCTATGCTGACCGCGCTCAACCGTCCGGCGCAACTGCGTAGCCACGTCGAGGGTGCGCTGACCAATGGATGCACCGTCGACGAGTTGCGCGAGATCCTGCTGCAGGCCGCGGTGTACTGCGGCCTGCCGGCGGCGCTTGACGCCTTCCGTGTGGCCGAAGAAGTGCTCAAGGCACGCAAACTGCTGGATTGACGATGAACTCCAAAGACATCTCCCATGGCAAGCCGCTGCCGACGCACGGTACAAGGTCGAATAAACCCTATGAAGAGGAGCAGTGAGCATGAATACTGCGTACAAGAAGCCGCTGCTGTTCATCGCGGGTGAATGGCGCGAGGGCGGTGAGGGCACGTGCATCACCGTGCGCAACCCGGCCACCGGCGAGGTGCTGGCCGAGGTGCCGCGCGCCAGCCGTCAAGATCTCGACGACGCGCTGGCGGCGAGTGCGGCAGCATTCGAAATATGGCGGCGCAAATCAGCGATCGATCGCGCCGCCGTGCTGCGGCGTGCCGCGGAGCTGCTGCGCGAACGCGCTGCGTTGCTGGCGCCACTGATGACCCTGGAGCAGGGGAAGACTCTCGCGGAGTCCGAGTTCGAGTTCCTGCATGCTGCGGAAACCTTCGACTGGTATGCCGCCGAGGCGCTGCGTGCGAACGGGCGTGTGATGCCAGCCCGATTGCCTGGCGCTCGGCAAATGGTGTTGATGGAGCCGCTCGGTCCTGTCGCGGCGTTCACTCCCTGGAACTTCCCCGCGGCGCTGCCGGCCCGCAAGATCGGAGGCGCGCTCGCGGCTGGCTGCACGGTGGTGATCAAGCCGTCGGAGGAAACGCCGGCGTCGGCGATCGCGTTGGCGCAAGCGCTGGTCGATGCCGGGTTGCCCGCGGGGGCGCTGAACGTCGTTTTCGGCGTACCCGCCGAAGTGTCGACACACCTGATTCGCTCGAACATCATCCGCAAGGTAACTTTCACTGGCTCCACCCCTGTGGGCAGGCAACTCGCGCTGCTGGCCGCGGAAGGCGTCAAGCCCTGCACGCTGGAACTTGGAGGGCATGCGCCGGTGCTCGTGTTCGACGACGCGGATCTCGACAAGGCCATTGCGACGAGCATTCAGGGAAAAACCCGCAACGCCGGGCAGGTCTGCACGTCGCCAACACGTTTCATCGTGCAGGACGGCATCTACGACGCATTCGTTCGCGGCTATGCCGAGGCGATGGACCAGGTCGTGATCGGCCCCGGGTTGGACCCGAAGAGCCAGATGGGTGCCCTGGCCAATGAGCGCCGCATGGATGCGATGGAGGAACTGGTGGCCGACGCGGTGGCCCAGGGCGGACGGCTGTTGGCTGGCGGCCGGCGGGCGCAGCCGAAGGGGAACTTCTGGCGCCTGAGCCTGGTGGCGGATGTGCCCGACAGCGCCAATGCGATGCGCGTGGAGCCTTTCGGTCCGCTCGTGCTGGCCAAGCGCTTCTCAACCCTCGAAGACGGCCTCGCCGAGGCCAACCGCCTTCCCTACGGACTCGCAGCCTATGCGTTCACCCGGTCCGCTGCCACGGCGGTGGCCGTTGGAGACGAGGTGCAGGCGGGTGGCATCGGCATCAACACCTTCGCCGTCTCCCAGATCGAGGCGCCTTTCGGCGGCCTGAAAGACAGCGGTTACGGGAAAGAAGGCGGGCATGAAGGGCTCGAGGCCTACATGCACCCCAAGTACGTGCATCACGTCACCTGACAGCCCGAGCAGACCTGTTGACTGCGTCCCGCATCAACAAAGTACGAACAAGGAGTATCTGACATGGAAATCAAACGCAACGGATCGCAGGCTTCAGTCGCGGCGTCCGCCGAGAACTTCACGGGACAGGCGCGCGTCGATCCGCTGTTCAGCGCCCCCGCACCGGCGCGTGTACGGGGTGCGAGCGTCACCTTCGAGCCCGGAGCACGCACGGCGTGGCACAAGCACCCCTACGGCCAGACCCTGATCGTGACCGCCGGTTGCGGCTGGGTGCAACTCGATGGTCACCCCGTCGAGGAGATCCGGCCCGGTGACGTGGTCTGGATCGCTCCTGGCGAGCGGCACTGGCACGGCGCGACGATGACCACCGCCATGACCCACATCGCCATCCAGGAGCACGCAGAGGGCAAGACGGTGGATTGGATGGAGAAGGTCGCCGATCCTCAGTGACGCGCGGAGCAAACGCCCTCTGCGCGGCCGGCTTTCGACCTTCGTGATTGGCGCGCGAGGTGCCTTAAACTTCAGACCGTCAATCACCTGACGCTGATATGGCGCCGATGGCTAAAAACAATCTCATGCAACCAGCAGTGAAGCCGCAGGCCGGACTCAAAGCTGTGAAGTCTCCGGCTGGACCAAAGGCGGGGACTCAGAACCACCGCACGGTCGACCGGGTGACGCAGATCCTCGAAGAGGTGGTCTATCACCCGGGGATGACCTTCGCCGAACTCGTTCGCGCCCTGGGCGCGGCCAAGAGTTCGGTCCATGGTTTCATCCGGGGCCTGGTCGCCAAGGGATGGCTCTACGAGGACCAGCACCGTTTCTACCTGGGCCCGGCCGTGTACGGGCTGACGCTGGCGAGCGGACACATCCGGGCCGGGCTGGTGACGGATTCCGACCTGTCATCGCTGCATGACGAAAGCCGGCTTGCCGTCTTCCTGGGCGTGCAGGCTGGCGACCACCTGATCTATATCGCGGAAGCCGGCAGCGACTATGCCGCGGGCTTCGAAGCGCGGTCGAATATCAGGCGCACACTGCTCTCGACGGCGGGAGGCAAGGCGCTGCTTGCGGCACGGCCGCAGTTTGAACGCGAGGCCTACCTGCGCCGGCGCAGCCGCGATGAGGCGGAATGGGTCGATCGCTTCATTGGCGAGTTCGAGGGCATCAACAAGACCCGCATCGCCACCAACCAGAATCAGACAGGCACGCGATTCGGGCTTGCGACCACAGTGCGCAACCGCCTGGGCGACGCGGTTGCATCCATCACACTGGTTGGCCCCACGGCGGAGGTGCAGCCTCGCCTGGCCAAGCTGTCCAAGATGCTGATCAAGCATGTGGACGCATGGTCGCAAAGGTCGGTGGCACCGCGCGAAGCCATTTAGTATCCCGGCCGGCCCCAAGCCTGCCTGACCGGCCGCGCTCCTGCGTACCCGGATCGAAAGTCTGGCACTGGACGTCCCCCCAGATTTGAGACGCGCTTGCGGCACAACGCCGCGAAGGTGCCAGGTCGGTTGCAACGATCCGCGAGTCGGCTGGTCTCTCCGCGCCCTTTGGTCGAGAAGAATTGCGCGGGCTCGTCAGGTCGGCCACTGCACAAGGCGCTGCTTCAAGACGAGCGCGTAACCCACGGCACCGGCGCTGTTCCTGCACATCCACGCCTGCGTGGCTCGCCGCATTCGCAAAACGTGGTCGCGGCCTTCAGAGAATCGCCATGGACGTTTCGCGCCGGCTCATGGAACATGCGCGCAGCCGGATTGGCTGTATGGAAGTGCATCGGCGCCATCGCAGAGCAAGAGCAGTGGTTGCGATCTGAGAACGAGCCACGCCAGACATCGCCGATCCACTTAGCTGGAAGGATAAAGGAGACATCATGAACAATGAAAAACACTCGCTCAGGCGCCGCGACGCCCTTCAACTGTTGGGCGCTCTGGCATTGAGTCCGGCGGCGGTCGTGGCCGCACCAGGTTTTCCTGAGAAGCCCATTCGCTTGATCTTGCCATTCTCTGCCGGGTCCAGCACCGACTTCCTTTCGCGGCTGGTCGCCGAGCAACTCGGCAGGCAGCTGAAGCAGCCTGTCATCGTCGACAACAAGCCCGGCGCGGCCGGCGTCATTGGCACGCAGATGCTGGCGCGGTCCAGCCCCGACGGCTACACCATTGGGCTCGTGTCCCTGGCCACCCTCGCGATGGTTCCGCCTACGCTGAAGGATCCACCGTACGACGCATTGCGTGACTTTGCACCCCTGTCGTCCATTGCCAGCACTGACCTCGTTCTGGTGGCGGGCCCACGTGCGCACGGCAAGACGCTTGCCGAGTTCATTGACTGGGCCAGGACCCAGAAGGAACCCCTCTTTCTCGGAACTTTGGGCGCAGGCACCACGGGGCATCTCACCGGCTTCTTGTTCGGCCAGGCGGCAAAGGTCAAGTTCGAGCCCGTGCACTTCAAGTCGTTCAGCGATCTGATGCCGGCGATGATCTCCGGGTCTGTCGACGTGACGGTCGTCGCTCCGTCGCAGATCCTGCCTTTCGTCAGGGAAGGCAAGTTGCGTGGACTCGCCATCACGGGCCCCTCGCGATTTGCAGCCTTACCCGACGTCCCGACCTTCAAGGAAGCAGGCTTTCCTGACATGCAGTTCACGACCTGGCTCGGTTTGGCGGCTCCGGCAAGGACGCCGACGGACATCGTCCAGACCTTGAGTGCCGAGATCATCAAGGTAGCAAATTCGCCCGCCGTACGCGCCAAGCTGGAGGAGGGCGGCTTCCGGATGATTGCCAGCACGCGGGAGGAGTTCACTGCGACCATCCGGAAGGACGTTGCTACCTGGAGTGAATTGGTGAAGACCTCCGGATTCAAGGTCTAGCGACGCGCGCCACGTCATGGCCACATCTGCACTGCCGCGCGATCCGCTCGCAGGTCTTACCGTCGTTGACCTCTCGCACGTCTACAACGGACCCTATGCCACTTTTCTGATGGCGATGGCTGGGGCGAAAGTCATCAAGGTCGAGCCGCTCGATGGCGAGCACCTGCGCAGCCGCGGCGATATTGGTGGTGCGGCCTTGCCATTCGCAATGCTCAATTCGAACAAGCATCCCGTGGCCGTGAACCTCAAGACCGAGCAGGGGCGCGAACTGTTGCGCGAGATGGTCGCACGCGCCGACGTGGTGGTCGAGAACTTTGCTCCGGGTGTCATGGACAGACTCGGTCTGGGTGCGGCCGAGTTGCACAAGATCAATCCGCGGCTCATCTTTGCCTCGAGCTCGGGCTACGGCAAGGACGGCCCTTACCGCGACTATCCGGCGATGGACCTGGTGATGCAGGCGATGTGCGGAGTCATGGATTCGACCGGCTACGTGGATCAGCCTCCGGTCAAGTCCGGCGCGGCATTGTGCGATTTCCTCGCCGGCATCCATCTGTACGCGGCGATCGCCACCGCACTCTATGAACGGGAGCAGACCGGCGTTGGCTGGGTCGTCGAGGTGTCGATGCAGGATGCGACCTACATGTCATTGGCTTCAAGCCTCGGCATGCTGCACTCACGCGGCGCGGAAGCGCCGAGACGCACTGGCAATCATCACGGTGCAATGGGCGTTTCGCCCTACAACGTCTATCGAGCGTCCGATGGCTACATCGTACTCAACGCGCCGGGCGACCAACACTTCAGAGCGATTCTTGACGTCATCGGTGCGTCGGACCTCGAAGACCACCCAAGCTTCGCGACGCGCGCCGCGCGAGTCGAACACTTCGTGGTAGTCGATGAACTGATAGACGGTTGGACCCGCCAACGCCCGAAGGACGAAGTGGTACGCATGATGCTTGCCGCCAAGGTTCCCTGCGCGCCCGTTCGCCAACTGTCCGAGGTGATGCTCGACACCAACATGCACGTTCGTGGAAGCCTGCAGTGGATCGACCATCCCGAACTGGGGCGCATCGTGCTGCCGCACTCTCCGTTGGTATTCGAAGGCACGTCGCGGCGGCCAATCGAGCCCAGCCTGCCGCTGGGCGCATGCAACGACCAGATCTTTGGCGAGTGGCTGGGTCATTCGGAGGAGCAGCTTGCCATCTATCGGTCTGAGGGCGTGATCTCTTAGACGGCCTCCAAAACTCCTTTCCTGCCGTTCACGCGGTCTATCTGTGAGGGTCTCAATGAAAAGCATTCAACGATTGCCCAGGCGACTTCAATCGCTCGTTCTGGCGGGTGCCACGCTTGCCGGTGCTCTTGGAACGGTGGCCAGTGCGTCTGCCCAGGACTTCAAGAAACTCGAAACGCCTAAATCGCCATTGATACTCAAGGCCAGGGGCAGTTTCTTCATTGGCGGCGAGAAGGTCCAGCAGACCGTGACAGAGCTGGGGAGTCTGGGCCCCGACGATGAAATAACCGTCAACCAGATGTACGTCGAGTACATGGTGCCGCAGGGCGCCAAGAAGGTGCCGGTGGTCATGCTCCATGGCGGAACCCTGAGTGGCAAGACGTACGACACGACACCGGATGGCCGGATGGGATGGTATGAATATTTCGTGCGGCAGGGGCATCCCGTCTACATTCCTGATCAGGTGGGACGAGCGCGTTCCGGCTTCAATCAGGCGGTCTTCAACAATGTCCGTGCTGGAAGCACTCTGCCTCAGGCGCAGCCTAGCGTGCTGCGCCTGGGCGACAAGTTCGGAGCGTGGACGAACTTCCGATTCGGCCCAGTACCTGGTGTTCCGTTTCCCGATACGCAGTTTCCTGTCGAGGCGGCGGACCAGTTTTCAAAGCAAGGCGTCCCGGACTTGAACGCCGGCCTGTCTTCGCCCAATCCGACTTTCAAGGCCCTGTCCGATCTTTCGCTTCAGCTGAACGGTGCTGTACTCATGGGGCATTCCCAAGGTGCTCGGCAGCCGACACCGGCGGCATTGATCGACCCCAAGCGATTCAAGGGCTTGATCCTGATAGAGCCGGGCAACTGTACGCGCCCAACAGGGTCCGTCCTGACAGACGAAGAGATCTCGAAGCTCGCGACCCTGCCGATCCTGGTCATCTTTGGGGATCATCTTGATCCACCCACCGGATTGCCAACGCCCACCTGGCGGGTCAACTACAACGATTGCCAAAACTTCATCACGCGCATCAAAAATGCGGGCGGCAACATTCACATGTTGCACCCCCCGAACCTGGGAATTTTTGGTAACACGCACATGATCATGCAAGACAAGAACAATCTTCAGATTGCTGACTTGATCATGGAGTGGATCGACAGGAACGTGAGGGACTGAACCTTGCATAGGACCTCTGGAGACGTCGGCACCGCCGGCCATCGATCACCCCTGTTTCGTTATCTTTCTGGCGCTTGCTGCGCCGCTGCGTTGTGCGCTTGTTCGAGCGGGCCGACGCCGGCATCGGACCCGGGACGGGGCCTTGCCTACACGGCCGACACGACGGGGCTCGCGCCCATTCCCTTTTCGGAACGCGGAATCCCGACCGTGGTGGCGGAACCGTATTTCAAGGTGTCCGACGGTCCGGCGGCGCTGGAGTCGCCGGCATTCGACCGCCAAGGCAATCTGTTCTTCGTCGATGTGTATGAGGGCAAAGTTTTCCGCCTGACACCGGACCTGAAAATTTCCACGATCTTTGTTGACAAGACACTGCGTCCAGCCGGACTCGCCATTCACAAGAATGGGCGCATCTACCTGGCCGGTCTCGGCGATTTTGCGGCGGGCAGCATCATCTCGCTCGACGCGGACGGCAAGAACGTGCAGGCGGTGGTCCCTCCGAGCGCCGGCTACGTCCCGGACGATCTTGTATTCGACAAGAAGGGCGGCATCTACTTCACCGACTTCAAGGGGACACCTTCGAAGCCGAACGGCGGCGTCTACTACGTGGCGCCCGAAGGCAACGCCATCACGCCAGTGATCGGCAACATGGCGATCGCCAACGGTGTGGCACTCAGCCCCGACGGGAAGGTGCTCTGGTCCTCCGAGTTCAGCGGCGGTCGCCTGCATCGCGTGGACCTGAACGAGCGTGGGCTGGCCACGCCAACTGGAGCGTCCATTCCCTACCATTTCACCGGGCGTTCGCCGGACTCGATGCGCACCGATGCCGACGGCAATGTCTATGTTGCGATGTGGAGCCAGGCGCGCGTCCTGGTGTTCAATCCGAACGGCGTGCCGATCGGCCAGATCACGCTGCCGGGGCGCGAGGCCAACCAGTTTCTGAAGGTCACGAGTCTGGCTTTCATGCCGGGAACCAGAAATGTGTTCATCGTCGCACGGGACGAGTTCGCCGGCCGTGGGGCGATGATTTTCAAATCGCAGGGCTTCGCCACCGGCACGACGATGTTTTCACATCAACCCTGACGAAGCTCCGCGGCACGATTGGCGCTGCCATTCGTGCCGCGAGGGATCTCGGAAAATCTATAAGCGGATATCAGACATAGGCTTGAGTGAACGCATCGCGAAGACATTCCAGGAGTGCATTGAAAAAACTCCTGGGTCCGCCGTTCACTGCCTCATGCGCGCGAGCGGCCACATCCGCGCAGGTTTAGTGTGGCACGCGAAGATCTCATGGCCATGCACGAAGAGGATTCACCTGGCCTATTCCTCGGCGTACAAGCCACCGATTCTCAGCGCACCGCCATCCAGAGCGTTTTCGCAATCAGCGCTGGCTTGCCTTCGCCTTCGACCTCGAGTGCGTTCTCCGTGGTGATCAGGGTGCGGCCGCTGCCCTTGTCTTCGACGGCGATCAGCTTGATGCGGTTGCGCACGCGCGAACCCGCCTTCACGGGAGCGATGAAACGCACGCGATCGATGCCGTAGTTGAGCGTCGTCGTCGAGATGAGGGCTGGTTTGAACAATAGGTCCAGCGTGGTCGGAGCCAGCAGCGACAGCAGCAGGTATCCGTGCGCGATGGTGGTGCCGTACGGACTTTCGCGCGTGGCGCGCTCGGGGTCGACGTGGATCCACTGGCAATCGCCGGTATTGTCGGCGAAGGCGTCGATCCGCCGTTGGTCGATGCCCTCACAATCCGAAACGCCGACTTCCTCGCCGAGGAAGGTTCCGATGTTCTCGAGGGTCAAGCCTGAAGATGGTGTGAACAACATGTCGTGAATCTTTCACAGGTTCGAGGGGCTGGGGCCATCACTGCCCTCTGGCATCGGTCATTGCGACGCGCAGTACCAGCAGTTCTGGCACCAAGCCCCCAGGCACATCAGAAGTTGTGACGGAACCCCAGGTCGAAGCCGCTGGAAGATCGGTTGGGCGCCGTTGTCGCGCCAGTGATTGCGTATCGTGCACCGCCGCTGTTGCGGATCGCTGCAAGCGTGGAATACACGGCCGTTCGCTTCGAGAGGTTGTAGACCGCCCCGATCGCCAGTTTCTTGCCCTCGGGATCTCCCGGCCGGTCCACGCCAAGCGTCGAATAGGACGCCTTGAGCAGTGTCGCCCCAACCGGCACGGTCACACCCACCAGCCAGCCGCTTTCCTTCAGTGTGCCTTGCTGATTCTTGGTTCCAATGAAGGACAGTCTTGCCGGGCCGAAGTCATAGGCGCCCGCAACGGTTCGGTAGATGGCGTCGCCCGCAGCATACTTGGTACGAACCAACGCCACCGCCGCATTGAGTGGGCCGTTGTCGTAGCTCAGTCGCGCTCCGCTGCCAGTCCCGTCGCTCGACGTCTGCGACCCACTGGGGTTCTCACCGAGCCAGTGTTGGACGTTGACGCTGAATCCCCCAAGAACCTTCGGGGAGACGTAGACGATGTCGTTCGAGGCCCGAATCTGGTTTGGAGTGATGCTACCAATGTAGTTCAATGCCACTCCCGCCGACAAGCCGAACGGATCGAACTTGCCGGTGTACGGCTCGTAGTTGGGTGACCAATCCCGACCGAGGTGGATTTCGCCCCAGGGCCCTCCGATCCCGACAATCGAGCGCCGGTTGAAGGTCATGCCTCCAGGGGTCGTTGTGCCACTCGGCTGGTTGTTCGTGTTCGTCGCATGAAAGGTACCGTTGTCGGCGTTGAATCCGGACTCCAGCCAGAACATGGCATACAGGCCTCCCCCGAGGTCTTCGGTGCCCCGGAAGATCAGCTTGCTGGTGGTGTTGCCACCACTGATCAGTTGTGTGCGACTCGTTTCCGAGCCCTTGGCGTAGCCCACTCCCAGGTCAACGGTTCCCTGTAGAGTGACAGATGATTGCGCGTGCGTGGCAGTTGCCGCTCCCACCAGGGCGAGCAACAGCAGTGTCTTTTTCATGGGTTCTTGTCTCCGGTTTTCTAGGCTGGAATGAGCAGCACTCGCGACGGTGCTGCATTCGAGATCGCCTTCCTGGCGATCTCCGCGTCTTCTTCAGCTTCCGGTTGTCGTTAGCCGGCTTACCCTGAGCGGCTTACGTTCTGATCGAACCCATAGACCCAGTGCGGTTAGTACGAAGCTGGTGCCTTCATACGTAAGACGAAGTCTAGAAATGAGGAAACCCGCGGTCCATCGGCATTTTCTGGACACGAGTTGCTGATTTCGTGGTCGATGGATGAACAGCGGCTGCAGACCGGGTGAGGTGGACGCGAGGTGCCAGGGAAGACTCACGGAGCCGCATCCGAAGCGCGAGCTTCTTCACGCGCGCAGGCCTTGCGCAAGTCATCGAGGGCTGCGCAACTAGTGAGACGCTGGCGCCGAGGCGCTAGTGCTCTCGGCGCTGAACACGTTCCCACCAGGCGTCAAGACGCTGCGTCTGGCCGGCGAGAGGAACGGCTTCGCCGATTCTCGGTATGTGCAGGCGATAGGGCTTCCCCCGGCTCGCCTTTTCCAACTGTTTGAATGGCTCATCCCAATCATGGGCAGCGATACTGAATCGGCCGATGTGCGCCGGCAGCACGGCCTTGGCGCGCAGATCGTCGGCGGCCTGCGCAGCCTGTTCGGGAAACATGTGAATATGGGCCCAGCGTTTGTCGTACTGCCCCATGTCCAGTGCCACGAGGTCGAACCCGCCGAAGCGCTCGCCGATCTCGCGGAAGTGCGGACCGTAGCCGCTGTCGCCGCTGAAGAAGAGCCGGCGTTGCGAAGCCTCCAGCGCAAACGCGACCCACAAGGTCTTGTTGCGCGTGAGCATGCGGCCCGAGTAGTGCCGCGCGGGAAGGACGTGGATGCGCAGGCCCGGCACAAGTTCCAGCACGTCGTTCCAGTCCGCCTCGTGAATGCGATCGGCCGGATAGCCCCATCGATCGAAGAACGCCCCGACGCCCAGCCCGGCGACCACCTGTTCCACCTTCGGCAGCAGAGCCCTGGCGCTGGGATAGTCCAGATGATCCCAATGGTCGTGCGTGACAAGCAGCACGTCGATGGATGGCATGTCCTCGGCCGTGTACGGCGACGTGCCGGAGAACGCCACGTTGCTTCCAGGGAAGGGCCCGGCGTTGGTGCTGAAGACCGGATCAATCAAGAGGCGCTTGCCGCCCAGTTGCACGAAATACGACGAATGGCCCAGCCACACCACCACGTCCTCGTCCGACGGCAGGGCCTTGAGGTCGACACGCATGGATGGGAGTGTCGTGGAGGGTTTGAGGTTGGGGTTGCGGTCGAGCAGCATCGACATCACGTTGGATGCGAAGCTCGTGTCCTGTGTGCGCATCGGCGTGTCGATGAGGTTCTGGAATGCCCCATCTACATAGTGGGGTGAACGCTCGATGGCCTGAAGGCGTGCACCTTTGGGCATCGCACCGAACTTGGGGTGCTGCAGGTAGGCGTACCCGCCTAGGACTGCGGTGCCCGTCAGGAGCAAGAAGGCAATGCCTGCGCGAGGCAGCCATTTGCTCATGGATGAGCGCCTCCACGCGGCAGCGGCCGAGCGGGCCGCTGCGAGACGCCCACTTGGATCACAGCGTTTTCGCGTAGAACGTTGTCAGCTTGCCCATGGCGGCGTCCACGTACTTGGGCACCCAGTAGGTCTCGATATGCGTGGCGCCGTCGATCTTGAAGAACTCCTTGTCCTTCGTGCCGGTGGCCTTGGCGAATGCATCCTCGCTCATGTACAGGCTGTCGGCCTTGCTGCCCGCGATCATCAGCAGCGGCTTGTTGATCAGTTCGATCTGGTGGGTGGCGTCAAAGCGCATCAGGTCGAGCAAGCTGCTGGTGGTGTACTTGAAGGTCGAGTTGGGATGCGCGTGCGTCTTCCAGTAGTACTCGTAGCCCTGGCGGTACATCTCGAACGGCAATGCGGCGATCTGCGCGTCCGTCATGTCGGCATCCCCCGAATAGAGCACGGTCCCGCCGGCCGCTTCCTGCGCACGCGCAGCCGACGCCTGCTGCAGCCGCTCCTGGACAGTGTTGAGCTGCGAGTCCTCGAAGCCGTTGCGGCGAACGCGGCCGGAGTTGAACATGCTCAGCGTCGCGATCGACTTGAAGCGCTTGTCGGTCTGTGCCGCCGCCAGCGAGTACCCGCCGCCACCGCAGATGCCGAGCAGCCCCAGGCGAGCGACATCGACGCCTGCGTAGCGGGAAATGAAGTCCGCCATGCCATGGATGTCCTCGATGCGGAATGCGGGCTTGTCCACGTTGCGCGGCTGGCCACCGCTTCCGCCCTGGTACGCGGCATCCGCAGTGATCGTGATGTAGCCCTTTTCGGCCAGGCGCTGGGCGTACAGGCCTGCGACCTGCTCCTTCACTCCGCCGTTCGGGTGCGCCACCACGATGGTGGGATATTTCTTCTTCGCGTCGAAGTTCGCCGGGGTGTAGACGTTGGCGGCAATGTCCAGGCCGTTGAGCTTGTACTTGACCGGGTGGATGTTGACCTTGCCCGGCTCGTTCTTCGTGATCGCGCCTTCGTAGGTCAAGGTGAACGGGTTCTTCTTGTAGTCCGCCGCCAAGGCCTCGCCACCCGAGGCCCCAACCATGGCGGCCATGAGGGTGGCCTTCAATACTGTGCGTTTCATATGAATGCTCCTTGAGGTTAAGAAACTGCGCCCCAGAAGGATGTTCGGGGACCGTCACGACGGTTGCCGTTGACTCCGGTACTCCTCGCTTCTTCGCCGCAGTAGGTGCGCTGTCTCGTCAGTCCAGCTTTTTCTCGGCCAGAAACTTGGAAACCAAGTCGGCGATCTGGACGTTGTTCAGGTCCGACATCAGAAAGTGGGTGTTGCCCTTGATGCCGATCTCCGGCAGATGCACCAGGCGGGCGTCGCCGCCACGTTTGTTGATGGCGTCCACCCAGAGCCGGGCCATGGCGAGCCGCACGCGCCAGTTGTCTTGCCCGCGCTCCGTGGTGGGTTCGACCGGAAAGTTGTCGCCGTAGTAGATGACGATCGGGATGCGGGTGAGCTTCTGGAAGTCCGACAGGGGCACCGCCTCGGGCGACAAGGTGCCGGCGGCGCTGGGCATCGCCGGGGGCAATTCGCCCTGCGGGAAGATGAAGCCACTGCCCGGCTCGAAAGCGAGGATCGCTTTGACGTTGGGGTTCTTGATTGCTGTCAGCCAACCCGGACCGCCACCCTGGGAGTGAGTGAACAGGATTGCCGGCCCGATCTTGGTGAACAGCGCCGACATGGCATTCGAGATCACGCCTGCGTCGTAAGGGCCGGTGTTGGGCGTGACCGAGCGGAAGAATTGACCCAGGGTCTGCGGCTTGCGATCAAACTGCACGCTCTCGAAGTAGTTCGGCCATTTGCCGATCCGGAACTGGTCGAAGAAAAGCTGGTCATTGGGTGCGGCTTCGATCGACGCAGCGACGGTGCTGTTGCCCGCGCGGCCACGGCGCGGCTGGTCAACGAGATAGACCGGAAAACCCCGGCGCAAGAATATGGTCTGAAAGCCCTCGCGTCCGTCAGAGGTAGTCTCCCAACTGCGTGCCGACTGGAAGGCGCCGTGCAGCATGACGATGGGCAGCGCTTTCGGGTTCTGCGGAACCTGATAGAAGGCGTAGAGGTGGTCCCCGTGAAAACTCTGTCCTGCGGCAGCCGGCGCATTGTTGTTGTAGGTGCCCGGCGTGGTGATGACCGTGCCGCCGACTGCGAAGCTGGCCTGTTCTTGAATCACCAAGGGGCCACCCGCATTGGCGGGGCCACTGGGACGGGTGGCGCAGGCGGCGAGCAAAGCCACCATGGCGATGGTCAGCAGAGTCTTGGTGGCGCTCATGTTCAGCGTCCCGATGCGGCAGCCAGCGCCTGTGTCAGTGCTGCGCCTGCACGCTTGGCGGCCTGCTCATCGCCACGCTCGGCCAGTATCTGGGTCAGCTGGCGCAACTGCGCAGCGCTCAGGCCTACCCGCATGCTGGCCCGCATGTGCGAGCGCAACTGCGCCTCCACACCGGGCGTTGCCGCCAGCGCACCCAAGGTGGCCAGTTCGCGGCTCTGCCAGTCGAGGTTGTCGCGTTCGAAGATGTCGCCGAACAAATGGGCCTGCAGGTACTGGTTGATGACGGGCGCGAAGTCGAACACCGGGCCCTTGACCGGCGCGCCGGAGATCTTGGTCTGGTTTGCCGTGCCTGCCGCGAGCAAGGCTTCGCCGGTGGGAATCGCGCGGCTGGGTTCGCGGCCGGGCGCATCCTGGACGCCGCGTTGCTTGCGCGCCTCCACCACCTTCATCAACTCGCCCAGCGCGTTGAGGCTTTTCGGAAAACCGACGTAGGCGTAGAGCTGCATCAGGATTTCCTTGGCCTCGCTGACTGTCAGGCCCGCGTCCAACCCTTGGTTCAAGACGGCGGTGAGCTTGGGCATGTCGCTCGTGGCCATGAAGGCCGCGATCAGGGGAATGGCCTGCTGCTTGGCGGAGAGCGTGTCGGATGCGGGTGGTGTGCTGGTCATGGCTTGCGGTGCCGCGGTGTCCTGGGCGGCGTGACCGGGCGCAGTTGCCAGTCCCAGGGTCAGGGCCAACACGGTGGCCAGCACACCGGTCTCGAGATACTTATCGGGCGTTCTATTGGTCATGGGTCACTTGCTCCATCCATTGCGCGCCCTTGCGAACACGCACATAAGCCACGGCCAAGTGGCATGTTGTTGATGAGAGCAAATGAGAGCCGGATGACGGCTGGCCTTTGCCCTTCCTTTTTGGGAGATGAAATCGTAGGGAATGCGGCCCGTTTGAGTAAGCCCATAATTCCGCATGCACTGCTGAGCTCAACTCATAAGTGAATCGGGCATTGGCGTGCCGCGGTGGCACGAGGGCCAAGGAAGGATCAAGGCCGCATGGAATTGAATGCGCGAGCGCGGACCCCGCCGATGAGGTCCGGGCGTGACCTTATCGCGGCGAGTCTTGTGGACTACTCTCGATGTCGCAGGGCCTCAACGATGACGGCCAGGGCACGGGACGATTGGCGTCGGCTCGGATAGTAGAGGTGGTAGCCCGGATAGGGGGCGCACCAGTCGTCGAGCACCCGGACCAGTCGTTTTGCGGCGATGTGTTCCAGCACCATGTCCTCGGGAACGAAGGCCAGGCCATAACTGGCCAGGGCTGCCCGCACGATGGGCGAACTGCTGTTGAACACCCATTGCCCGGTGACCTGGAGCTTGGTTTCTTGCCCGTCCTTGGCAAAGTCCCACGGCAGAAGCCTCCCGTGGGTCGGGAGGCGGAGGTTGATGCAGTCATGCTGAACCAGATCACGGGGCGTCTTGGGCTTTGTCCGTTTGGCAAAGTACGTCGGCGAACCGACGACGGCGATGCGCAGGTCCGGGCTGATGCGCACGGCGATCATGTCCTTGGCCACCTGGTCGCCCAGGCGGACGCCTGCGTCATACCGCTGGGCCACAATGTCCGACAGCGTGTAGTCGACGGTGACCTCGACGTTGATGTCGGGATACTCATGCAGCACCTTGGACAGCTTGGGCCACAGGATGCTGTTGGCCGCGTGCTCGGCCGACGTGATGCGGATCGTCCCGACAGGTTTGTCGCGCAGTTCCTTCACCGCAGCCAACTCGGCATCGATGTCCTCAAACCGCGGCGCCACACTGCTGAACAGACGCTCGCCCGCCTCGGTAGGGGAAACGCTGCGGGTGGTGCGCGTCAGCAGCCGGACACCCAGCCGCGTTTCGAGTCCCCGGATGGAATGGCTCAACGCGGAAGGCGACACCCCGACGAGCGCGGCCGCCCGCGTGAAGCTGCCTTCGCGCACGACATGGACGAAGGCGAGGACGTCGTTGAAAGTCTCTATGGCCATGTGTGGACTCGCCAGTTCATTTCTCTTTGGCCGGATGGCGCAGCGCTTCGATCAGCACCGCCATGGCGCGAGTCAACTGCCGGCGATTCGGGTAGTAGAGGTGGTACCCAGGGAACGTCGGGCACCAGTCATCGAGGACCTGTTTGAGCAGCCTCTTGGCGATGTAAGGCCGCGCCACCTCGTACGGCACGTACCCGAGGCCGAAGCCAGCCAGTGCCGCATGGAGGATCGGTCTTGTCCCGTTGAAGACGAGTTGCCCCTCGACGCGCACGTTGACTTTCTGCCGACCCTTCTTGAGTTCCCACGCGTAAAGGTCTCCGTGGCTCATCAAGCGCAGATTGATGCACGCGTGATCGGCCAGGTCCTGCGGCTTCGTGGGGGCAGGGTGCTTCGCCAGATAGGCTGGTGAACCGACGATCGCAAAGCGCACGTCAGGACTGATGCGAACGGCGGTCATGTCCTTGGCCACTTCGTCGCCAAGCCGGACGCCCATGTCGTACCGCTCCGCAACGATGTCGGTGAAGCGGGGCTGCGTGGTGACCTCGACTTTGATTTGAGGGTACTTTGGGAGCAGCTTGGCGAGCCTGGGCCAGAGTGCCGTTTCTGCCGCATTCTCCGACGCCGTGATGCGGATGGTGCCCGCAGGCTTGTCACGCAACTCTCCCACCGCCGCGAGCTCCGCCTCGATCTCCTCAAAGCGAGGGGCGACGTTCAGCAGCAATCGCTCTCCCGCCTCTGTGGGAGAAACACTGCGCGTCGTCCGGGTCAGCAACCGGACCCCCATCTTGGCCTCGAGGGCGCGGATCGTGTGGCTCAGCGCGGATTGAGACACACCGAGTTGCGCCGCTGCGCGCGTAAAGCTCTGCGCGCGCGCTACGGCAATAAAGGCCAGCAGGTCGTTGTAGCTCTCTTTCGGCATTCATGAGCCCACTTCACAAGTATTTGCCGATTTTGCCATCTAGTCGCGTGGGGGCGCGATCACTACATTGCTTGTTGAGCAGAAGTAACCCCGCAACGGACCCAGCAAGGTCGCCAAGGTCCTTCTTTTTTTGTACGTCGTCCATCGCGGCGATGGATCAGAAGTCGACCCTTGATTCCTCCTGCGTCGACCCGTTGCCATGCGCCCCAAGCCGATGCAGTTCCGGCTCGGCGCCACAGGAGAAACCACTTATGCAAAAGCGCAAACTTGGAAAGAGCAGTCTTGAGGTCTCGGCCCTCGGCCTGGGCTGCATGGGCCTGAGCCACGGCTACGGTCCGGCCACGAACACCGGGCAGGCCGTCTCTCTGATCCGGGCTGCGGTCGATCGCGGTGTGACCTTCTTCGATACGGCCGAGGTCTACGGCCCGTACCTCAACGAGGAAGTTGTTGGCGAGGCGCTCGCTCCGGTACGCGACCAGGTGGTGATCGCCACCAAGTTCGGCTTCACCTTCGGCGACGACAACAAGCAGCAGATTCTCAACAGCCGGCCTGAGCACATCAGGTGGGCGGTGGAAGGTTCGCTCAAGCGCCTGAAGACCGATGTGATCGATTTGCTCTACCAGCATCGCGTGGATCCGGACGTGCCGATCGAGGACGTGGCCGGCACGGTCAAGGACTTGATCGCCGAGGGCAAGGTCAAACATTTCGGACTCTCCGAGGCCGGTGCCCAGACCATTCGCCGTGCCCATGCGGTGCAGCCCGTCACCGCACTGCAAAGCGAATACTCGCTGTGGTGGCGGGAGCCCGAGACCGAGATCCTGCCGACGCTGGAAGAACTCGGGATCGGCTTCGTGCCCTTCAGCCCCTTGGGCAAAGGCTTCCTGACTGGCGCCATCAAGGAAGGTGCGACCTTCGGCAGCGACGACTTCCGCAGCAAGGTGCCGCGCTTCTCGCCGGAGGCGATCAAGGCGAACCAGGCCTTGGTGGACCTGCTCGGCCAGATGGCCAAGGACAGGGGCGTGACGGCCGCGCAAATCGCGCTCGCCTGGCTGCTGGCCCAGAAGCCGTGGATCGTGCCGATCCCGGGCACCACCAAGCTGCACCGGCTGGAGGAGAACCTGGGCGCCGCTTCCGTGCCCTTGTCCGAACTCGACCTTCAAAGCATCGCTC
Organism: Acidovorax sp. BoFeN1; assembly: GCF_003345135.1. Classification (NCBI taxonomy): domain Bacteria; kingdom Pseudomonadati; phylum Pseudomonadota; class Betaproteobacteria; order Burkholderiales; family Comamonadaceae; genus Acidovorax; species Acidovorax sp. BoFeN1. Next base: position 19,010 of record NZ_QOZT01000006.1, on the reverse strand, counting down.
GCGCCCTGCACGAAGTGAAGGTTCAGGGCGATCGCTATCCCGCCGCGTTGCAGGCGCGCGTGGGGCGCTGACTCGGGGGGCACCATGGTGACATCGTTTCACGATCCAGCCCGCCGGGCGGTGATGGCGGCGTTCGCGACGCTTTCCTTGAGCAGTGCCGAGGCGGCGTCTGGACAAGGCGATGCGGCGGAGCGGCGAACAGGCGCACGGACGCTCGTGGCCTACTTTTCCCGCTCCGGGAACACGCGCGTCGTCGCCGGTTTGATCCAGCGCGGAAGTGGCGCCGACCTGTTCGAGATCCGGCCCGCAACGCCCTATCCTGAAGACTATCTTGAGACGGTCGAGCAAGCCCGTAAAGAGCGCGACAGCGGCCATGAACCCGCCCTGCAGGCCAAGGTGCCCAGCATGGCGGACTACGACACGGTGTTCCTGGGCTTTCCCATCTGGGGAGAAACCACGCCGCCGGTGATCCGCGCCTTCCTGTCCGCGCACGACCTCTCTGGCAAGACCCTGATCCCCTTCGTCACCCATGGCGGCTACGGGCTCGGCAGCAGCCAGACCGTTCTGGCCAGCCATGCCCCGAAGGCGCGATTGTTCAAGGGTTTCGTCATGGAGATGGACCAGGAGCGGCGAACGATGGAGCGCGTGACGAGCTGGTTGAAGGGCGTCGCCGTCAAGTGAAACAGAAATGAGGCACAAACCATGAAGCATCGCCAACTTGGAAACAACCTGAAAGTCTCGGCCTTGGGCCTGGGCTGCATGGGCATGAGTTCCGCCTACGGTCCGGCCGCGGACAGGCGGGACATGATCGCCCTGATCCGCACCGCCCACGAACGCGGCATCACCTTCTTCGATACCGCCGAGGCCTATGGCCCGTTCGTCAATGAGGAACTGGTTGGTGAAGCGCTGGCGCCGATCCGCGACGAGGTGGTGATCGCGACCAAGTTCGGCTTCGACATCGACCCAGTCACCGGCGAGCGCGGCAGTGGTACCAACAGCCGCCCAGCGCACATCAGAGAGGCCGTCGAGCACTGCCTCAAACGCTTGCGCACCGACCGCATCGATCTGCTGTTCCAGCATCGCGTGGATCCGAGCGTACCGATTGAAGATGTGGCCGGCACGGTCAAGGACTTGATCGCCGAGGGCAAGGTCCAACATTTCGGACTGTCGGAAGCCGGCGTGCAAACGATCCGCCGCGCCCATGCCGTGCAAGCCGTGACGGCGGTGCAGAGCGAATATTCGCTGTTCTGGCGTGGGCCGGAACTGGAGCTCCTGCCGGTGCTGGAGGAACTCGGCATCGGCTTCGTGCCGTTCAGCCCACTGGGCGCCGGGTTCCTGACCGGCAAGATCGACGAGAACACTCAGTTCGATCCGACGGACTTCCGAAACAGCGTGCCTCGCTTCTCGCCCGAAGCGCGCCAGGCCAACTTGGCCCTGGTCGATGTCGTCAAAGGCGTTGCCGCGCGCAAGGGCGCCACGCCGGCGCAACTGGCACTCGCCTGGCTGCTCGCGCAAGCGCCCTGGATCGTCCCCATTCCTGGCACGACGAAGCTGCATCGCCTGGAGGAGAACCTGGGCGCGGTGGAGCTCGACTTGAGCACGGACGATCTCGACCAGATCAACGAGGAGGTGTCGAAGATCCAGGTCCAGGGTGAGCGCCTGCCCGAGGCTGCGCTGAAGATGACTGGGCGATGAAGAGGTCGAGCAGTCCATGACGACGCATCGTGCAGTCTTGCAGCCCCTCGCGCGACGCGTCGACGCCAGGACGGTAACGCCATGAAGAAGGCACGATGGCTTTTCCACGCTCGGAAGCTGGCTGGAGGGATGCTGCCCGTGCTCATCGCATCGCCATGCAGCGATGCCAGTGAAGTGAGCCCCGCGTCAGCCGACAAGGCTGCGGTTCATGCCACTCAGAAGGGTCGCGCGGCATTCCGGTATCCCCATCTGCGCGCGGATGACCGCCTTGGTGACCTGCTGAACCACCCCGCCTTTGAGGGCTTCAGCCACCGGATGTTGCCTTGGGATGGTCGGGCCTACGACGAGGCGATGCCGCTGAAGGACATCGATCGGCTCTTGCCGTACCACACGCACGTGGAGCCGGCCGTCGTGGTTGCGGCGCTCAACCGCATGGTGGACGACGCGAATGCCGGGCGCACCGTCTTCTACGACTTCCATACCGAGGAAGAGAAACGAGTGAACCCGGCATGGAGGCATACCGGCCTGTTCTTCTTTCGGGGCCAGCCCGGCGCGCCTTTCGCCGTCATCGCCCCAGGCGGTGGCTTCTCCTACGTGGGCTCCGTGCATGAAGGCTTTCCCTACGCGGAGGAAATCAGCAAGCAGGGATTCAATGCCTTTGTGCTGAAGTACCGGGCCGGTCAGGGCGGCAGGGTGGCCACCGAGGATCTGGCCACGGCGGTGTCGTACATCTTCCAGAACGCCCGCTCGCTGCAGGTTGGCACGGGCGGCTACTCGCTGTGGGGCAGTTCCGCGGGTGCGCGGATGGCCGCGGCGATCGGTTCGCGCGGCATCGCCTCCTTCGGCGGTTCCCCTCTGCCGAAACCTTCTCTCGTGGTGATGGCCTACACCGGCCATTCGGAAGTCACCGCCTCCGAGCCGCCCACCTTCGTCGTCGTAGGCGACCGCGACGGCATTGCACCACCCGCCGCGATGGAAACGCGGGTGGCTGCGCTTCGGCGCATCGGAACGCCGGTCGAGTACCACAGGTATCCGGGCGTGGGTCACGGATTCGGAACGGGCCAAGGCACCAGTGCGCAGAGCTGGATTGCCCAGGCTGTCCGGTTCTGGGAGAAGGAAATCAAGAAATCACCATGAACCCACCCAAGAAAAAGATCGCTCGTTTGAGTGCACAGATCGCGTTGGCCGCCTGCGCAGTCCTCATGCCTGCATGGCAGGTACATGCGGAAGCCAACCGCGTCACGTTTCCCAAGCTCGAGGATCTGGTGCACTACACGACGGTCCGGCGCGGCAACGTGACCGAGCACATCTCGACCACGCGCCAAGCCATCGAGGCGATCCAGAAGGGGCAGCCCGTGCCGAACGGCACGCATTTCGTGCTGGCGGACCATCGGGACGAGAAGCTCTACCGCTACTTCGTCATGGAGAAAGGTCCTGGCTGGGGCGCGGATTTCGAGGAGCGCCGCCGCACCGGCGATTGGCAGTTCCAGTGGTTTTGGCCCGATCGGAGGATCAACCTGCAGGAGAACACCGCACGCTGCATGTCCTGCCATTCGTCGCAGAAGGACCGGGACTACCTGTTCACGGCCCGGCGCCTGCCGGAGTTTCGGGGCAAGCCCGTTGAGTAGCCACGGTTGCAGAGGAGCCTTGCCTTGAATCGCGTCTTTCTGCTGCGACTGGTGCTTGACTGCATCGCTGCCGGGCTGCTGTTGTTCGCCTTTGCCTACTTCTGGCAAGGCAACGCGTCGCATGAATGGGCTGGAATCAGCATGTTCCTGCTGCTCGTCGTTCACAACATGTTCCATCGCCGGTGGTTCGCCGCGCTCCCGAAGCAGGGGCAGGGCGAGCAGCGCGGGAAGTTCAACATCGCCCTGACTTTCATGCTCCTGGCCGGAATGCTGGCGCTGCTGGGCACCAGCCTCGTGATATCCGAGACGCTGTTCGCCGACCTGCGGCTGGACGACGATTTCACGGCGCGGCAAATCCATGCCGGCATCGCCTACTGGCTGCTGGTCGTCGTGGCCATCCATCTTGGCTTGCGCTGGCCGCTGCTCATGGGGGTCGCCCGCAGACTGTTCGGCATCGTGGAGGCGAACGCTGCCCGGACGGCCCTGCTGCGCTTGATCGCCATCGGCATCGCGGGCCAGGGTGTGTGCAGTGTGCTCGCCTTGAACTTGCGTTCCAGGCTCCTGTTCCAGATGTCGCTGGACTGGTGGAACTTCGAGGAATCGGTCGCGGGCTTCTTTGGCCACTGCATGGCCATCATGGGCCTGTGCATGTTCCTCACCTACTACACGATGCAATGGCTGAAGCGCCGCAAACGCATGGATGCAGCGACAAATCTGGCAGCAAGAGGGATGGGCAGATGAAGAACCCCACATCGAAAGTCATCGCCTCGGCGGCAGACGGCGACCAGCCAGAAGCAGCCCAGGCTCAACCCCATCTCGAGTCGGCTCAAGAAGTCGACGACCACAACGGGCTTCCCCCTGAAACCGCAGAAAGGATCACCATGAAAATCCACACGGCCGCCGCCATTGCCCTGTCTCTTGGGCTGTCTACCGCTTCCGCTGCAGAGCCGGCGCCGATCAAAGTCACGCGGGTCGGCGCCCAGCCCTCCAGCACTGGCGGCGAGCAGAACTTCACCGGCTCGGTCCGGGTGGACTCCCGCTTCCAGGCCACCGCCCCCGCGCGCGTGGGTGGCGGCATCGTGACCTTCGAGCCTGGCGCGCACACAGCCTGGCATACGCATCCACTGGGGCAGACCCTCATCGTCACGTCAGGAGTGGGGCGGGTGCAGAAATGGGGCGATGCCGCGCAGGAGATCCGCCCTGGTGACGTCGTCTGGATTCCGCCGGGCGTCAAGCACTGGCACGGCGCCAGCCCCACCGTGGGCATGAGCCACGTCGCGATCTCCGAATCCCTGGATGGCAAATCGGTGGAGTGGTTGGAGAAGGTCGGCAAGGAACAGTACGGGCAGTGATCGCTGTCCAGCATCGCGCGGCCCACGGGTATCAATGAACTCGCGAGTTGCTGCGATGTTCCATTCCAGCGCTTTCCTTCAAGAGCCTCGAAGAATTCCTGCGCAGTGAGGATCGGTCGACTCCCATGCTTGGTCATGGTCTGCAACCGAATGCGGAGCGAGCGTTGCCGCGTTCATCAAACGCGCACGTGGATTCCCGAAAACAAGCATGGACCGCATCGGTTTGGACGCGAACAATCCCACGAGCAAGGAGACAACATGAGCTACCAGGGGCCCGCATGAGTCCGGGCGGCATCATCTTCGCCGCAGGCTTGGCTTCGCTGCTGATTGCGGGCTGCGTATCCGTGCCCTCCACCTGATCGTTCACGAGCGAGGACACCGTGGCCGTCACCATTCGCTCGGGCGCGCTGCGCGGCAGGTTTGTTGCCGAAGGCGCCGTCAACGCCTTCAAGGGAATGATTGTCGCCGCGCCACGCGTCGGGGAGCTTCGTTGGAAGGCTCCGCAGCCTTCACGGTCGTGGAGTGGCGTGCGTGGTCCGTTCGAGCCTGGCAGCCAGTGCCCGCAGTCGGGCCGACTGGCCAGCGCCATTGAAGACTGCCTGTACCTCAACGCGTGGGCGCCGCACACCAAGCCGAGCTTGACTGCAAGTAGATCAAAAAGGTCAGCAAGAAACAGTACGGGCAGTGATCGCGGTCCAGCATCACACGGCCCACGGGCATCAACGTATTCAGAGGAAACAACATGAGCTACAAACTCAACATCAACGGCAAACAGCACGTCGCCGACGTGGACAGCGACACCCCCTTGCTGTGGGTGCTGCGCGACGTGCTCGGCATGACGGGCACCAAGTACGGCTGCGGCATGGCCCTGTGCGGTGCCTGCACGGTCCACCTGGACGGCGCGGCGATCCGTTCCTGCATCACCCCCGTGGAGGCCGCCGCCGGCAAGGCCATCACGACCATCGAGGCGGTGAACACCACGGACATCGGCCGTGCCGTGCAGCAGGCTTGGCTGGAGCTGGACGTGGTGCAGTGCGGCTACTGCCAGTCCGGCCAGATCATGTCCGCCACGGCCTTGCTGGCGCAGACGCCCAAGCCCAGCGATGAAGATATCCGTGGTGGCATGGCCGGCAACATCTGCCGCTGCGGCACCTACGAGCGCATCCATGCAGCCGTCAAGCAAGTGGCGCGCCAGATTCCCATCCGAAAGGCGGCTTGAGATGCAAGACAGCAACCAATTTCTCCCCACGCCCCATCCCACGCGCCGTACCTTGCTCAAGGCCGCCGGAGCGGGCGGAGCGCTGCTGATGAGCGTGCAACTGCCGCTGTTGGCCACCAAGGCGTTGGCGGCGCCGGAGGGCGCGGCACGCGCCACCTTCAACGCCGTGGTGCGCATCGGCTCGGACGACGTGGTGACCCTGGTGATGCCTCGCGTCGAGATGGGGCAGGGTGTCTACACCGCGCTGTCGATGATGATCGCCGAGGAGCTGGAAGTCGATCTCGCGCGCGTCCGGCTGGAGCACGCACCGGCCGACGACAAGCTCTATGGGCGGCCGGACGTCGGCGTGCAGGTGACCGGCGGCTCCGGCTCCGTGCGTACTGCGTGGCTGCCCATGCGCCAGGCGGGCGCAACCGCGCGCACGATGCTGGTGGCCGCCGCGGCGCAGACCTGGGGCGTGGATGCGGCCGCCTGCACCGCCAAGGACGGCAGCGTGCTTCACACTGGCAGCGGCCGGCGCTTGCGCTACGGCGAACTCGCGGCCCGCGCCGCGCAGCTGCCCGTGCCCACGCAGGTCCCGCTCAAGGAGCGCACCCAGTTCCAGAAGATCGGCGGCGGCCAGAAGCGGCTCGATGGCCCCGAAAAGGTCAACGGCACGGCGCGCTTCGGCATCGACGTGCAGCTGCCCGGTATGCGCATTGCCACCGTGGCCGCCAGCCCCGTGCCCGGCGGGAAGGTAAAGACCGTGAACACCGAGGCGGCGCTGCGCGTGCGCGGTGTGCGGCAGGTGGTGCGGCTCGACGACGTGGTGGCCATCGTGGCCGACCACATGGGCGCGGCCCGCAAGGGGCTCGCGGCCGCCCAGGTGCAGTGGGATGAAGGGCCCGCGGCGCGCTACTCGACCCAGGCCATGATCGACGAACTGGCCAAGGCGTCGCTGCAGGATGGCGCCACCGCCCGCAAGGAAGGCGACGTGGCAGCCGCGCGCGCAGGCGCGGCGGCCCAGGGCCACCGCAACATCGAGGCCATCTACCAGCAGCCCTTGCTGGCCCAGGCGCCAATGGAGCCCATGAACTGCACGGTGCACCTGCGTCCCGAGGGCTGCGAGATCTGGCTCGGCACCCAGGTGCCGACCCGCGCCCAGGCCGCAGCGGCGAGGGCTGCGGACCTCCCCGTGGAGAAGGTCCAGGTGCACAACCACCTGCTGGGCGGAGGTTTCGGCCGCCGCCTCGACGTGGACTACGTCACCCAGGCCGTGCGTGTTGCCCGTGAAGTCAAGGGCCCGGTCAAGGTCGTCTGGACTCGTGAGGAGGACATGCAGCACAGTACCTTCCGCCCCTACCACTACAACCGGCTGAGCGCCACGCTCGATGCCCAAGGCCGCCCCATCGCGTGGCACCACCGCGTGACCGGCTCGTCCATCATCGCGCGCTATGCGACGGCGGGCTTCAAGAATGGCCTAGACACCGACGCCATCCGCGACGCGGCCGGGCCGTATGACTTCCCGAACCTGCTGGTGCAGTACGTGCGCCAGGAACCGCCCGAGGGGCTGCTCACCGGCTGGTGGCGCGGCGTGGGCCACATGCAGAACGCCATTCCGGTGGAGAGCTTCATCGACGAGTTGGCGCGCGCCGCAGGGCAGGACGCCATCGCTTTCCGCAAGCCGCTGCTGCCCAAGCACCCGCGCGCGCTGCGGGTGCTGGAGGTGGCCGCCGAGAAGTCCGGCTGGGGTAAGCCCCTTCCCAAGGGTAGGGGGCGCGGCATCGCCCTCACGTTCTCCTTCCGCACCTATGCGGCCCAGGTCGTGGAGGTCAGCGTCGATGCCGAGGGCAACGTGAAGCCCGAGCGCGTGGTGACCGTGGTGGACTGCGGCCAGGTGGTGTCGCCCCCCACGGTGGAGGCGCAGGTGCAGGGCGGCACGGTCTTCGGCCTGTCGGGCGCGCTGTTCGGCAACATCTCGATCAAGGATGGGCGCGTGGAGCAGTCCAACTTCCATGACTACCGCGTGCTGCGCATGAACGAGATGCCGGTGATGGAAACCCACATCATCCCGAGCACCGAGGACCCCACGGGCATCGGCGAGATCTCGACGGTGCTCATCACGCCGGCCGTGCTCAACGCCATTCACGATGCCACGGGCAAGCGCATCCGGCGGCTGCCCATGGAGGCGGCGGATCTCAAGGTGGCGTGAGATCGCTGCTCCAGCGGTCTTCCATCACAGGGTGTCGATGTCGCACATCAACCGTTGTCCTCTCGTTTCGATAGAAAGAACCCCCTATGAACTCTCGTGAAGTCGTCGTCGTTTCCGCAGTGCGCACCGCCATCGGCACCTTTGGCGGCAGCCTCAAGGACGTGCCCCCCACCGAGCTGGGCGCGCTGGTGGTGCGCGAATCGCTCGCGCGCGCCAACGTGGAAGGCAAGGACGTGGGCCACGTGGTGTTCGGCCACGTGGTCAACACCGAGCCCAAGGACATGTACCTCTCGCGCGTGGCCGCCATCCACGGCGGTTGCGGCGAAGGCACGCCCGCCTACAACGTCAACCGCCTGTGCGGCTCGGGCCTGCAGGCCATCGTCAACGCCAGCCAGTCCATTTTGCTGGGGGACACCGACGTGGCCATTGGCGCCGGTGCCGAGAACATGAGCCGCGTGCCCTTTGCCAGCCTGAACATGCGCTGGGGTGCGCGCATGGGCGACACCAAGATGGTGGACATGATGATCGGCGCGCTGCACGACCCCTTCCACAACATCCACATGGGCGTGACGGCCGAGAACATCGCCGCCAAATGGGGCATCAGCCGCGAAGACCAGGACAAGCTGGCGGTAGAGAGCCACAACAGGGCCGAACGCGCCACGCAGGCCGGGGTGTTCAAGGACCAGATCGTGCCCGTCACCCTTAGAGCCAAGAAGGGCGACGTGTTGTACGCCACCGACGAGCACTTCCGCCCCGGCGCCACGATGGAGGACCTGGCCAGGCTCAAGCCCGTGTTCCAGAAGGAAAACGGCACCGTGACAGCCGGAAACGCCTCGGGCATCAACGACGCCGCCGCCGCCGTGGTGCTGATGGAAGCCGGCGCCGCCAAGGCCCGTGGCGCCAAGCCGCTGGCACGCCTGGTGGCCTACGCCCACGCGGGCGTGGACCCCAAATACATGGGCATCGGCCCCGTGCCGGCCACGCAGCTGGCGCTGAAGAAGGCAGGCCTTACCGTCAACGACCTCGACGTGATCGAAGCCAACGAGGCCTTTGCCGCCCAGGCCTGCGCGGTGACCAGGGACCTGGGCCTGGACCCGGCCAAGGTCAACCCCAACGGCTCGGGCATCTCGCTGGGCCACCCGATCGGCGCGACCGGCGCGCTCATCACCGTGAAGGCGCTGCATGAACTGCAGCGCGTGCAGGGCCGCTACGCGCTGGTGACCATGTGCATCGGCGGCGGCCAGGGCATCGCCGCGATCTTCGAGCGCATCTGATTCTGAGCTTTCGGCACGGCGTAAATGATCGAACTGCGGCATCTGCGCTATTTCATCGCCGTCGCCGAAGAGCTCAACTTCCGCCGCGCGGCTGAGCGTATCCACATCGACCAGACCCCGCTGTCGCGCACCATACGCGATCTGGAGGAGCGGTTGGGCGTGACGCTCTTCGTCCGGACGCCGCGCAAGCTGCAACTCACCCCCGCCGGCGCCAAGCTGCTCGACCAAGCGCGCGGACTCTTCATCCGCCTGGAGCGCACCAAGCGCGTCGTGCGAGAAACCGATGCCCGTCACCGTGAGCCCCTGCGCATCGGCGTGGACGACAGCACCGCTCAACCGAAGCTGGCCGAATGCCTCGCCCGATGGCAGACGGTGTCTGCTGGCATCCCCATCGAACTCGCGGAAATGCGCACGACGGAACTGCTCGCCGCCCTGCGCAGCGAGGAGGTGGACGCGGGCTTCTCCTTTGGCCTGCCGGACGACGAAGCCATTGCCCAGCAGCCGGCCTGGACGAGTCCGATCGTTGCGCTGTTGCCGCTGGTCCATGAACTCGCTGCGCGCGAGGTGATTTCCCTGGCCGAGCTGTTGTCTTTCCCCGCTATCGCCTGCAATGCCGCCTACCACCCAGGACTTTGTCAGCAGATGGAGGCAATATTTCGGCGGTATTCCGTGGCTCCGACGATCGCCGGCGAGGCGCGCTCGTTGACCGGCTACCTCACCCGCGTGGCCGCTGGGCATGGCGTCGGTGTGGCAGATGCCGATCACATGCAAGCACTGCGGCGAACGGACGTCGTGGTCGTGCCGCTCGCCGAGCCGATCCACTTCACGACCTACGTGCTGCACAAGCACCAGCCCAACGGCCTGCCCGAAGCGCTGCAACGATTCCTTACCCACGCCACCACTTTGCATTGATCGTTACGAGTGTTCGGCGCTGGCGCATGCCGCGCCGCGCCAACGGCCGTGGACGATCGGGGATACCGCTGAGATGCTCCCCTCCGTGACAGCCTGAAGGCTCGCGCCTTCAGAAGCAAAAAGGAGTCGCGAGCCAGCCAACCCCGCCAGCGTACGCCGTGCCACGCCCCAACGGGTGTGCCCCGCGAGCGTTCGATTCCAGACTCGATGCCTGCGTGCCGCAGTGGCACGCGTGTGCTGGAACCCATACGCCAAGGAGGTGGCCCCTATGCCGACGGCAGCGACCGGCATCCTGTTCGGACAGATTTTCGTGGTGCTCGGCGTGGCCCTGGGTGGTGTGTGGACGGCCACGCAATGGACGGCGCATGCGCTGGGCTACCAGCAAAGGCTCGGCCCCGCGTGGTTCGACCTCTCCGGCATGCCGGTCTATGAGCCCTGGAAGCTGTTCGAGTGGTGGTACTTCTACGATGCCTATGCGCCCAAGGTGTTCGAGCGCGGAGGAATCATCGCCGCGTCGAGCGGGATGTTGGCGACGGGCGCGGCCATCTCCATGGCCGTCTGGCGCGCGCGCCTGGCCAAGCGTGTCACGACCTATGGCTCCGCCCGGTGGGCCGAGCCTGAGGAGATCGCCAAGGCCGGGCTGACGAATCCGGCCGGCGTGTTTCTCGGGAAGACCTCCAACAAGGAAGGCGCCTATCTGCGCCACGACGGCCCGGAGCACGTGATGGCCTTCGCGCCCACGCGCTCGGGCAAGGGTGTCGGGCTCGTGGTGCCCACGCTGCTGTCCTGGCCTGGCTCCGCCGTGATCCACGACATCAAGGGCGAGAACTGGTCGCTCACGGCCGGCTGGCGCAGCCGCTTCAGCCACTGCCTGCTGTTCAACCCGACCGATGCAAAGTCCGCCGCGTACAACCCGCTGTTGGAGGTACGTCGCGGCGCCCACGAGGTGCGCGACGTGCAGAACATCGCCGACATCCTGGTCGACCCCGAAGGGGCGCTCGAGCGCCGCAACCACTGGGAGAAGACGTCGCACGCGCTGCTGGTCGGCGCCATCCTGCATGTGCTCTACGCTGGCGAAGACAAGACGCTGCGTGGCGTGGCCAACTTCCTTTCGGACCCGGCCTGTCCGTTCGAGCTGACGCTGCATCGGATGATGACGACGAAGCATCTTGGCGATGCCCCGCATCCCGTCGTTGCCTCGGCCGCCCGCGAGGTGCTCAACAAGAGCGAGAACGAACGCTCGGGCGTGCTCTCCACCGCCATGAGCTTCCTGGGCCTGTATCGCGACCCCACGGTGGCGGAAGTCACCTCGCGCTGCGACTGGCGCATCGCGGACTTGATCTCGGCCGAGCACCCCCTGTCGCTGTACCTGGTGGTGCCGCCCTCGGACATCAGCCGCACCAAGCCGCTGATCCGCCTGATCCTCAACCAGATCGGCCGGCGCCTCACCGAATCGCTCGACGGCTCCGACGGCATCGCGCGCCTCCACAAGCTGCTGATGATGCTCGATGAGTTCCCGGCGCTGGGCCGGCTGGACTTCTTCGAGTCGGCGTTGGCCTTCATGGCAGGGTACGAGCTTCGCGCCTTCCTGATCGCGCAGTCTCTCAATCAGGTCGACAAGGCCTATGGCCCGAATCACTCGATTCTCGACAACTGCCATGTGCGCATCGCGTTCGCCACCAACGACGAGCGCACGGCCAAGCGCATCTCGGAGGCGCTGGGGACGGCCACCGAACTGCGCGCGCAGCGCAACTACGCAGGGCACCGGCTGGCACCCTGGCTTGGCCACCTGATGGTGTCGCGGCAGGAGACGGCGCGGCCGCTACTCACGCCGGGCGAGGTCATGCAACTGCCACCCCAGGACGCTGTGGTGATGGTCTCTGGGCATCCCCCGATCCGGGCCAAGAAGCTGCGTTATTACCTCGACCGCAACTTCACGAGCAGGATTCTGAAGGCACCGGTGCTGGCTGCTGGGGCGTATGCCGATCGCCCTGCGGTGCGACCAGACGATTGGAGTCGGCTGGCGCCCTTGGCGGCTCCGGAAGCCAAGGCAGCAGGCGATGCAGGCGGCTTTGCCGATGAAGGCGGACACCAGCTCAAGCCCGAGCTGGAGATCGCGCCGGTGCAACTGGAGCCTTCGGATGCGGGCGACCTGCTGGTGCTCGACGGCGAGGACGATGTGCCGCTGCGGCCGCAGGACGTGGACCGCCAGCTCATGCGCACCGCGCGGCTGGCCGCGCTGGATCCGGACGACGGGATCGCACTATGAGCCGCACCCGTCTCAACATCTTCGTCGAGCCGGAGCACGCCAAGCGCCTGGACCAGCTGGCGGTGCACAAGGGGGTGTCGAAGTCGGCCGTGATCGCGGCGGCGCTGGCATCGTTCCTCTCTCCCGACGGGGGCGACCAGCGCGAGGCGGCCCTTGCCAAACGCCTGGACCGACTCTCGCGCCAGTTCGAGCGGCTGGAGCGCGACCAGAACGTGCTGATCGAAACGGTGGCGCTGTACGTCCGCTACTTCCTCACGGTCTCGATCCCGGTGCCCGAGGGGCAGCAGGACACGGCCCGGGCGCAGGGCCGGGCCCGCTACGTCCAGTTCATCGAACAGCTCGCGCGCCATCTCCAGCGCGGGCGCAGCCTGGTGCGCGAAGTCCATGAGGACCTTGCGCCCGAGGCCTCCAACCCATCTGCCGCGCCCACCGCGCCTGTCACCGAACCGGAGGAGGCCGACCTTGAGCCCAAAGCCTGAACCCACGTCCACGGACGCATCGCTGGCGCGGCGCATCCGCATGCTGCGCACGGCCATGGGGCCGGAGATCGCGGCTGCACTGGAAGACCCCGAGGTGGTCGAGGTGCTGCTCAATCCGGACGGGTCGCTCTGGGTCGACCGGCTCGGCGCGGGCCGCTTGCCCACGGGCCACCACTTGGCCGCGCCCGTGGCCGAACGCATCATCCGGCTGATGGCGGCCCACGTGCGCGCGGAAGTGCATGCCGGCCTGCCCATCCTCTCGGCCGAACTGCCCGAGACCGGCGAACGCTTTCTGGGCGTCTTGCCACCCGTGGTGCGCGCGCCTTCGTTCGCGATCCGCAAGCGGGCACTGCGCATCATGGCGCTGGCCCAGTACGTGGCCGACGGCATCTTGACCGAGGCCCAGGCTGCATTCCTGCGCCAGGCCGTGCGCGAGCGCCTGAACATCGTGGTGGCGGGCGGCACCAGCACGGGCAAGACCACGCTGGCCAACGCCCTGCTCGACGAGATCGCGGACACCGGAGACCGGGTTCTGATCCTCGAAGACACGGTGGAGCTGCAGTGTCGCAGCGACGACCACGTGGGCATGCGCAGCGAACCGGGCGTGACCACCATGGCCGACCTGGTGCGCGCCACTCTGCGCCTGCGGCCCGACCGCATCGTGGTTGGCGAAGTGCGCGGCGCCGAGGCGCTGGACCTGCTCAAGGCTTGGGGGACCGGGCATCCGGGCGGCATCGCGACCGTGCATGCGGGCTCGGCCGCCAGCGCGCTCACGCGCCTCGAACAGCTGGTGCAGGAGGTCTCCGTGACCGTGCCGCGCGCCCTCATCGCGGAAGCCGTCAACGTCATCGTCTTCATCGCCGGCCGGGGCCGTGCCCGGCGCGTGCGCGAGATCGCGCGCGTCATCGGTTGCGACAGCCAGGGCTACCAGCTCGATACCTCGCTCGGGCCTGCATTCCCTTTGATTTCCCCATCGCCTTCACCCACCTCAGGAGAACCGTCATGACGCATCCACGTCTTTCCGTAAAACCGTACTTGCACGCCGCTGCTGCGGCGGCGCTGCTGCTGGCCATTGCTCTGCCCGCGCAGGCCGCTGGCTCCAACATGCCGTGGGAAGCACCACTGCAGTCCATCCTGGAGTCGATCCAGGGACCGGTCGCGCGCATTGTCGCGGTGATCATCATCATCGCCACGGGGCTGACGCTGGCCTTTGGCGACACCTCGGGCGGTTTCCGCAAGCTGGTGCAGATCGTGTTTGGCCTGTCGATTGCCTTCGCGGCCTCCAGCTTCTTTCTGTCGTTCTTCTCGTTCTCGGGCGGGGCGGTGCTGGCATGACGGCCGCCATTCATGCCTCATCTACAGCCAGTGGCTTCGAGGTCCCGCTGCACCGGTCCCTGACCGAGCCCATCCTGCTGGGCGGCGCGCCGCGCACCGTGGCGATTGCCAATGGCACGCTGGCCGCCGCCGTCGGGCTCGGGCTGCAGCTGTGGATTCCGGGCCTGGTGCTGTGGATCGCCGGGCATTCGCTCGCAGTCTGGGGCGCGCGCATGGACCCGCAGTTCATGCAGGTCTTCGCGCGGCACATCAAGCAGCGGCAGCTGCTGGACGTTTGAGGGCCGCGCCGTGATGTCCCTCACTGAATACCGCCAGCGCCCGGCCTTGCTGGCCGACTGGCTGCCCTGGGCGGGGCTGGTCGCCCCCGGCGTTGTGCTGAACAAGGATGGTTCGTTCCAGCGCACGGCGCGGTTCCGGGGGCCGGACCTGGACAGCGCCACGCGGGGCGAACTGGTCGCCACTTCGGCACGGCTCAACAACGCGCTGCGGCGCCTGCATTCGGGCTGGGCGCTGTTCGTGGAGGCCGAGCGGCGCGAGGCGGCGGACTATCCCGAGTCGGTGTTTCCTGAACCGCTGTCCTGGCTGGTCGATGAAGAACGCCGCGCCGCATTTGAAGAAGACGCGAGCCACTTCGAGAGCAGCTACCACCTGACACTGGTCTACCTGCCGCCGGAGGAGACCCGGGCCAAAGCCTCCCGGCTCCTGTACGAGAACAACCGCGCGGAGGGCATGGACTGGCGCGAACGGCTGGAGGCGTTCGTGGCCGAGACGGAGCGCTTCCTCGGGCTGCTCGAAGGGGTGATGCCGGAGATCGGCTGGCTGGACGACGGCCAGACGTTGACCTATCTGCACGCCTGCGTGTCCACGCGCAGGCATCCGGTGGCGGTGCCCGAGGTGCCGATGCACCTGGACGCGCTGCTGGCCGACGAGCCGCTGACGGGTGGGCTGGTGCCGATGCTCGGGACGCGGCATTTGCGCGTGCTCACGGTGCGCGGCTTCCCGACGTCGACCTGGCCGGGTCTGCTCGATGATTTGAACCGGCTGGGCTTCGCCTACCGCTGGAGCACCCGCTTCCTCTGCCTGGACAAGGCCGAGGCGGAGAAGGAGCTGGTCCGCTTGCGGCGCCAGTGGTTCGCCAAGCGCAAGAACATCGTGGCTTTGCTGCGAGAGACCATCTTCCAGCATGAGAGCCCGCTGGTGGACTCGGATGCATCGAACAAGGCGGCGGATGCCGATGCGGCCCTGCAGGAACTGGGCAGCGATCAGGTGGCCTTCGGCTACGTCACTGCCACGGTGGCCGTATTCGACACCGATGCGACCGCAGCCGACGAGAAGCTGCGGGCGGTGGAGCGGACCATCCAGGGGCGGGGCTTTGTGACCATCCCCGAGACCCTGAACGCGATCGAGGCCTGGTTGTCCTCGATTCCTGGCCATGCCTACGCCAATGTGCGCCAGCCCATCGTCTCGACGCTGAACCTCGCGCACATGATGCCGGTGTCGGCCGTCTGGGCGGGGCAGGAGCGCAACGCCCACCTGGATGGCCCGCCCCTCATCGTGACGCGCACCGACGGTGCCACGCCATTTCGGCTGGTCACGCACATCGGCGACGTGGGCAATACGCTGGTGGTGGGGCCGATCGGCATGGGCAAGTCCGTACTGCTGGCGACCCTGGCGCTGCAATTCAGGCGCTACCCGGGCTCACGCATCCTGGCTTTCGACATGGGGCGCTCGGTCCGCGCCACCATTCTCGGACTGGGAGGCGAGCACTACGACCTGGGCCAGGGCGCGGAGGAGGGCGGGGAGATCGCCTTCCAGCCGCTGGCCCGGATTGACAACGAGGGCTACCGCGCCTGGGCGTCCGAATGGATCGAGGGCCGGCTCAGGCACGAGGGCGTGGCTGTCGGTCCGCCCGAGAAGGACGCGGTGTGGTCCGCGCTCAACAGCCTGGCCAGCGCGCCTGTGGAGCAGCGCACGATGACGGGCCTGTCGGTGCTGCTGCAGAGCAATGCGCTGCGCCAGGCGCTTCAGCCCTATGTGCTGGGCGGTGCCCACGGCCGCCTGCTCGATGCCGACCTCGACCGGCTGGGATCGGCCGAGGTGCAGGGGTTCGAGATGGAGGAACTGATGCACAGCAAGGCAGCCACCCAGGCCGTGCTGTCCTACCTGTTCGCGCGCTTCGATGAGCGATTCGATGGCGCACCGACGCTGCTGATCCTGGACGAAGCCTGGCTGTTCCTGGATGACCCGGTGTTCGCGGCGCGCATCCGCCAGTGGCTCAAGACGCTGCGCAAGAAGAACGTCTCGGTGATCTTTGCCACGCAGTCGCTCGCGGACATCAAGGATTCGAGCATCGCGCCGGCCATCGTGGAGAGCTGCGCGAGCCGCATCTTCCTGCCCAACCCGCAGGCCACCGAGCCGCAGATCCGCGTGATCTACGAGGGCTTCGGGCTCAACGGGCGGCAGATCGACATCGTGGCGCAGGCCCAGCCGAAGCGCGACTACTATTACCAGTCGCGGCTGGGCAACCGGGTCTTTGACCTCGGGCTGGGGCCGGTGGCGCTGGCCTTCGCGGGAGCTTCGTCGCCCGAGGACCAGCGGGCGATCGATGCCGTTTCCGCTGCCGTTCCATCGTCCGACTTCGCGGCCGCCTGGCTGCGCCACCGCGGCCTCGACTGGGCCGCCGACCTCATCCCTTCGTTTCCACCGTTTCCATCCACCACCTGAAGGAGCACTGCCATGAACCTCAAGTCTTCTTTCTTCAAGCCCAAGCTGGCCGCGCTGGTCGCCGCCGGCGCGATCGCGTTCGGTGTCGCCCCGCCAGCGCATGCGCTCTTCGGCATCGGCGACATCGTGTTCGATCCCTCGAACCTTGCGCAGAACATCATGACGGCTGCCAACACGCTGGAGCAGATCAACAACCAGATCCAGCAACTGCAGAACGAGGCGCAGATGCTCAGGAACCAGGCGCGGAACCTGACGGGGCTGGACTTCAGTGCGTTGTCGGAACTGAGGGCGGCGCTGTCGGCGACGAACCAGCTGATCCAGCAGGCGCAGGGGCTGGCCTTCAACGTGCAGCAGATGGAAGGTGAATTCAAGCGCCTCTACCCCGAGTCGTATACCGCCGCGATATCGGGCACACAGATGGCGACCGACGCCCGTGCGCGCTGGAAGCAGTCGCTGGAGGCACTGCGCACCGCCACGCAGGTGCAGTCGCAGGCGGTGCAGAACTTCGCGAGCGACGAGCGCACGCTGACCGACCTCGTGAACCGCAGCCAGTCAGCCGTGGGCGCACTGCAGGCGATGCAGGCCACGAACCAGCTGCTCGCGCTGCAGTCGCGCCAGGCGATGCAGGCGCAGCAGCTGCAGATCACCCAGGACCGGGCCACCGCGCTCGAGCAGGCGCGGCAGGTGGCGGTGCAGGAGCGGGCGCGCGAGGTGCGCCGGCGCTTCCAGGGCAGCGGCACGCCGTACACGCCCTATACCGTGAACTTCTATGGCAACCCGTGAGGCCGCCATGAACAAGATCCTCTTTGTCTTGGTCATGGGTTCTGCGCTGGTGCTGGCCGCCTGCGGCAAGCCCGCGCCCATCGAATCCGTGGAATCGCTGGTCGCGAACCCGGATCGGCTCAAGGAGCTGCGCGCGTTGTGCAAGGCCGACCACGCAAAGGTCGGCGACGCGCAGTGCAACGCGGTGGCCGAGGCCACGCGCCAGCGCTTCATGCGTGCTGCGCCTTCGCCGTATGCGAACGATCCGGTGCATCCCCCGCCGCCGCCCGCGTCGACACCCGCGGCGAAGGACGGGCCGCCATGAAAGACGTCGCGGTCATCGACCGCTTCCTCGATGTGTTCTCGCGCTACATCGACTCGGGCTTTGGCTTGCTCGGGGGCGAGGTGCGGTTTCTCACGGCCACGCTGGTCGTGATCGACATGACGCTGGCCGGTTTGTTCTGGGCCATGAGCCACGCCTCGGGCCAGGGCGATGACGTGATGGCCAAGCTCATCAAGAAGGTGCTCTACGTGGGCGCATTCGCCTACATCCTGGGCAACTTCAACCGGCTGGCGGGGATCGTCTTCAACTCCTTTGCCGGGCTGGGGTTGACGGCCTCGGGATCGGCCCTCTCGCAGGGCCAGCTGCTGCAGCCGGGCCGGCTCGCGCAGGTCGGCATCGAGGCGGGTCGGCCGATCATGGCGCAGATCAGCGACATGACGGGCTTCCCCGACGTGTTCGCCAACCTCGACACCATCGCCGTGCTGTTCCTCGCGTGGCTGGTGCTGATCGTGGCCTTCTTCGTGCTCGCGGTGCAGCTGTTCGTCACGCTGCTGGAGTTCAAGCTCACGACGCTGGCAGGCTTCGTGCTGGTGCCGTTCGCGCTCTGGAACAAGACCAGTTTTCTTGCAGAGAAGGTGCTGGGCAACGTGGTGTCGTCGGGCATCAAGGTGCTGGTGCTGGCGGTGATTGTGGGGATCGGCTCGGGGCTGTTCACTGAGTTCCGCACGCCGCCGGGTGCGGAGCCCTCGATCGACCATGCGCTGGTGGTCATGCTCGCGGCGCTCGCGATGCTGGGTCTGGGCATCTTCGGGCCGGGCATCGCGACGGGGCTGGTGTCGGGGGCGCCGCAGCTGGGGGCGGGTGCCGCCGCCGGCACGGCGCTGGGC
>NZ_QOZT01000069.1:0-21374 GCF_003345135.1 Acidovorax sp. BoFeN1 | reverse complement strand
ACAGTTCGATCTTGATTTTTTTTTCGCTCTTTCGAGCAACTCATAATTAAGAATTGAAGTGAACTTCACTTCTCTCTCATGAGCGTTTGTAGTGCTAAGCACTAGTTCCAAAGAACTTGGCACTCGCCATCAAACGCCCACGCTTATCGGCTGTATATTTTTAATGAACCAGATACCAAAACAGCCAAAGCTTTCTTGATCTCCTGACTCAGCTGCGATCAGCTGAGCCTTAGATTATAACAGGCTTTTTAAAACCCTGTCAACCCGAAGGTCTTTGCACTTTCTTCGTTAGCCGCCGTCTCCAGCAACCCGCTACTCTCAGCGCAGCCTTGAATTATATACCGGGTTTTTACCCAATCAAACCCAAAATCACACCTTTTTGCAAACCTTCTTCTCCACCACCCAGATCTTCCCAACAGGGACGCCTCTGAACAGCGAAGCCTACGACTATAGCATGGAAAAATGAAGAAAACCGGAAAGCAGAGGGCGCGTCTCGTGCAGGTGGTAACAGCCGCCAGCCCGTCCACAACCGACTGTTCCGCACAGGCACTACAGCAGCACAATGTCGTACTGCTCTTGCCCCATGGCGCTTTCGGCCTGAAGAGAAATTGGCTTGCCGATGAAATCACTGAGACCTGCCAGATGTTGGCTTTCCTCATCCAGAAACAATTCCACCACACGGGGTGAAGCCACCACGCGAAACTCGCGGGGGTTGAACTGCCGAGCCTCACGCAGGATCTCGCGCAGTATGTCGTAACACACGCTGCGCGCAGTTTTCAACTGTCCGGCCCCTTTGCAAGCACTGCAAGGCTCGCACAGCATGTGCGCGAGTGATTCGCGGGTGCGCTTGCGCGTCATCTCCACCAAGCCCAACTGGGAAAAGCCGCCCGCCATGGTTTTGACCCGATCGCGCGCGAGTTGTTTCGTGAACTCTGTGAGAACGGCCTGCTGGTGGTCGTCGCGAACCATGTCAATGAAATCCACAATGATGATTCCACCCAGGTTGCGCAGGCGGAGCTGACGTGCAATAGCTTGTGCGGCCTCTAGGTTGGTCTTGAAGATGGTGTCATCGAAATTGCGCGCACCCACAAAACCGCCGGTATTCACGTCCATCGTGGTCAGCGCCTCTGTCTGGTCAACGATGAGGTAACCGCCCGATTTCAGGTCCACCCTTCGCCCAAGCGCCTTGGTGACTTCCTCATCGATTGAATACAGATCAAAAATGGGCCGCTCACCTTTGTAATGCTGGAGCTTGCCGACTGCCGCTGGCATGAACTCCTGCCCGAAAGCGCGCAGGCGATGAAACTGCTCCACGGAATCAATACGGATGGTCTGGGTGTGCTCACCCACCAGATCCCGCAGCACACGCTGCAGCAGGTCCAGATCCTGGTGCAGCAGTGACATGACCGGTAACTTGAGGGATGCCTCCTTGGTGCGCGCCCAGGTTTTGCGCAGATAGGCGATGTCTTCCGCCAACTCGGCATCAGAAGAGTCCTCGCCATTGGTGCGCAAGATGAAGCCACCACCACCGCCCGTGGATTTATCCCCCACCAGATCCTGCAGACGAGCGCGCAAAGCCTCGCGCTCAGCCACCGGTATTTTCTGCGACACGCCCACATGATCGTCCTGTGGCAAAAACACCAGCAGGCGCCCGGCAAGGCTGATCTGGGTGGACAGGCGCGCGCCCTTGGTGCCAATCGGGTCCTTGATGACCTGCACCATCAGCGACTGTCCCTCAAACACCTGTTTTTCAATCGGTACCTGCGGCTCGCCTTTTCGGGCGAACATGGGAGCCTCTCCGCCATCCTGGCGTTGCCAGACATCGGCCACATGCAAAAACGCCGCCCGCTCCAGACCGATGTCGATGAAGGCTGACTGCATGCCGGGCAGCACGCGCGAAACCTTGCCCAAATACACATTGCCCACCAAGCCGCGCTCGAGTGTGCGTTCGATATGCAACTCCTGCACGGCGCCATGCTCCACCACGGCCACGCGGGTTTCCTGGGGCGACCAGTTGATCAGGATGTCTTGTTGCATGGGGTGGAAATTTGTGATGGGATTAAACGCTGAAGCCGGCTGCGCGCAGCAATTGTGCGGTCTCGTACATGGGCAGACCCATGATGCCCGAATAGCTGCCGCTCAGCTTCGGGATGAACGCAGCCGCCCTGCCCTGAATGCCATACGCCCCCGCCTTGCCCAGGGGCTCGCCAGTGGCCACATACGCGGCGATTTGCTCGGGCGTGAGCTTGGCAAAGGTCACATGTGACACTGATAACGCAGCAAGGCGTTTTGAGCCCACCTGCAACGCCACAGCGGTGAGCACACTGTGTTCGTGCCCCGCCAGTTCGCCCAACATGCGCTCAGCGTGGGCCGCATCGTCGGGTTTGCCATAGATGGTTCGACCCAGGGCCACGGTGGTGTCAGAGCAAAGAATGGGCGCATCTGGCAAACCACGGCGCGCGCGCCGTGCTACGGCGGCATCGAGCTTGAGGCCCGTCACGCGCTCCACGTAGGCGGTGGGCGCTTCGCCGGCCAACACTGCCTCAATGGCCTCGGCGTCTTCGGCCTCGTCGCCGTCCACATTGGGTAGCAGCAGTTCATGGCGCACGCCCAGCTGCTCGAGCAGTTGGCGGCGGCGTGGACTTTGGGAGGCGAGGTAGATGAAGTCGGGCATAAACAGATTATTGGAGCGGCCAACCCAACGCTTCTGGCGTCGTTGTCGCGTCTTGTCATACGACTCGTCATGCCTGTGACACACCGCCTGGCCAGAACCGCTTTGCTTTTTAATGGCCGTTTTAAGTGAAAAACGGCTCTAGCGCTTACCCATCAATCGCAAGCAGCTATAAATAAGATAGTAAACTACACACATCCGAAGCAGGCTTTTCCCCTCATTCGCGGTGGTAAGGGTGCCCTGCATTCACCGACCAGGCGCGGTACAGCTGCTCGATGAGCAGCACTCGCACCATCGCGTGTGGCAAGGTCAAGTCTGACAGACGGATGCGTTCGTGGGCAGCCTGACGAAAGGCCGGATCCAACCCGTCGGGGCCGCCGATGACCAGCGCCACATCGTCGCCGCCCAGCTGCCAGCCCTTGAGCCGTTCGGCCAATGCCTTGGTGGTGAGATTGGTGCCGCGCTCATCCAGTGCCACCACACGGGTGCCACGCGGAATGGCGGCTTCGATCCGCTCGCGCTCGGCCGCGTAAAGCGTCTCCAGGGTCTTCGAGCCGCGCGGCTCGGTCTTGACTGCCTTGAGCTCGACCTTCAGCTCCGGTGGAAAACGCTTGGCGTAATCTTCGTACGCCGTCTGCGACCAGTCGGGCACGCGCTGACCCACAGCCACGATCAGCAGCTTCATGGCAGCTCAGGCGCTATGCGCGGGCAGGGTTTGTCGAGGGGCCAAGGCACCCATCACTTGCGGCCCGGAGCCCTCTTGGCTGCGGGCTTGGCGGCAGCGCCACCGCGTGCTGCGGTGGGCTTTGCACCGGACTTGGCAGCAGCAGCGGTCTTGCTGCGTGGGGCCGATGGCTTGACCACCACGGTCTTGACCGGTGCCTTGGTGGCTGCGGGCTTCTTGGCTGCAGTCGTTGGCTTTGCGGAGGCCTTGGCCGGTACAGCCTTGGCAGTGCTGCTGCTCTTTGCGGGCGCCTTGGCGACGGCTTTGGCAGGTGCTTTTGCGGTCGTCTTCGCTGCAGATTTGGCAGAAGTGGCTGCAGGCTTGGCAGCTGTTTTGGCGACGGCCTTGACAGTGGCCTTGCCCGACCGGGCGGCCACCGCAGGTGCCGCTGCCTTTTTGGCGGGCGCCTTGCCAGCAGCCTTGGCGTCCGATTTGGCAGCCTTCTGGGCCGACTTCTTCTCGGCCAGCTCCGTGGCGGCGCTGGAGACAGGCTTGGCTGCGCCCAGCTTCAGGCGCACAGGAGTGTCGCCCCACAGCTCTTCCAGACGGTAGTACTGGCGGATGGCGGGCTGCATGATGTGCGCCACGGCGGCGCCGCAGTCCACGATGATCCACTCGCCGTTTTCTTCGCCTTCGATGCGCGGCTTCACAAAACCCGCTTCACGCACGGCATCGCGCACGCTGGCAGCGAGCGCCTTGGTCTGTCGGTTGGAGGTGCCCGATGCCACGATCACCCGCTCAAACAGCGGCGAAAGATGCTCGGTGTTGAAGACCTGGATGTCTTGCGCCTTGACGTCCTCCAGACCATCGACGATGGCGCGCTGGAGCTTGGTTACGTCTTTTTTGGCGGCGGTTTCCGATTTGGTGGAGGTGGTCATCAGGCGGTGAATAGAGAAGAAATGGAATCAATATAGCGTGCAACGCAGCTCACAGCCAGCGGGCTGCGCCTTGGGTGTTGCACGTTGGCGCTGCGGCAGTTTGAGGTGTTTTTGGCCTCTTGCGCTTGTGTGAAAAGCGCTGACAGCTATTGAAATTATAGCTTTTGCGCTTTTCATGGCGTTCAGGCGGTAGCGCCAGCCCCGCCAGTCAGCCAGTCGCGCCGCACCAGAAAGCGCTGGGTGAGCTCGGCTTCTGCGGAATCTGCCGCATCGGAACGCTGGTACGACCACGACACCAGCGGCGGCATGGACAGCAAGATCGACTCGGTACGCCCGCCGGACTGCAGGCCAAAGTGCGTGCCCCGGTCCCATACCAGGTTGAACTCGACATAGCGGCCCCGGCGGTAGAGCTGGAAGTCACGCTCGCGCTCGCCAAACGGCAGATTCTGGCGCTTCTCCACGATGGGCAGGTAGGCCTTGAGGAAGGCATCGCCCACCGACTGCGTCATGGCCAAACTCTGGTCAAAACCCAGCTCCGAGAAGTCGTCATAAAACACCCCACCCACACCACGCTGCTCGCCGCGGTGCTTGAGGTAAAAGTATTCATCGCACCACTGCTTGAAGCGCGGATACTTGTCGTCGCCAAAGGCGCTCAGGGCATCGCGGCAGGTGCGGTGAAAGTGCACCGCATCTTCCTCGAAGCCGTAGTAGGGCGTGAGGTCCATGCCGCCGCCAAACCAGCAGGTGGGCGTTTGCCCAGGATGGCCAGCAGCGATCATGCGCACGTTCATGTGTACCGTGGGCACATAAGGATTGCGCGGATGGAACACCAGCGACACGCCCATGGCCTCAAACGGCGCGCCCGCCAGCTCGGGGCGGTGCTGCGTGGCCGATGACGGCAGCTGCGGCCCGCGCACATGGCTGAAGCCACAGCCCGCACGCTCAAACACCCGCCCACCTTCCATGATCTTGGTAATGCCATTGCCCTGCAGGGGCTCGCCGGGCGACTTGCTCCAGGCATCGGCCAGAAACCGGGCGCCGCCCTCGCCCTCCACGGATTCCAGCGCATCGGTGATACGGGCCTGCAGGCCCTGCAGGTAGCTGCGCACAGTTGCCACGGTCGCGGCCGGATTCAGTTCAATTGATTGCATTGCAGTAGTCCATTGCACCAGGGATGACCTGCATAACCCTCGTGCGTCGGTGGTAGTGTGGATCGGGATGGGCCGCAAGGCGTCTTTTTGCAGCCAATAGCCGGGCTAATGGCAAGAAAAGCAACGCAGCGGATCGCCCGAGACCGCGCTGCCATAGACCGCAGGGAGTTGTGCAGGTCATCCCTGGGCACCGCGCACGACCCGTGAGACTGGCGCGGCGCAGAGCAAGGCCGCCGCGCAAGGGCCGCCCCGCGGCGCTGGTGGCGCCCCCCTCAGGGGTAAGGCGCCAAAAGCGGCACAGGAGGGAATCACTTCACAGCCCGAAAACCGATGTCACGGCGGTATTGCGCACCGTCGAAGTGAATGCCCCGCGCCACGTCATAGGCGCGCTGCTGGGCCAGCTTGACGCTGTCGGCCAGCACCGTCACGCACAGAACACGGCCTCCGGTGACACTGACCACACCATCATGGAGCGCCGTTCCTGCATGGAATACCACGGCATCGTCGGCCTCCGCAGGCAAGCCGGTGATCGTGTCGCCCTTGCGTGGCGACTCGGGGTAGCCGTGCGCGGCCATGACCACGCCCAAAGCGGTGCGGCGGTCCCACTGCAACTCGATCTGGTCGAGCTTGCCGTCCACACCAGCTCCCAGCACGTCGAACAGGTCACTCTTCAGGCGCATCAGGATGGGCTGCGTCTCGGGGTCGCCCATGCGGCAGTTGAATTCGAGCGTCTTGGGATGGCCCTTGGCGTCGATCATCAGGCCCGCATACAAAAAGCCTGTGTAGGGGATGCCGTCCTTTTCCATGCCACGGATGGTGGGCAGGATGATCTCGCGCATGGCGCGGGCGTGCACATCGGCCGTAACCACGGGCGCGGGCGAGTAGGCGCCCATGCCACCGGTGTTGGGGCCTTCGTCGCCGTCCTTCAGGCGCTTGTGGTCCTGGCTGGTGGCCAACGCCAGCACGTTTTTGCCATCGCACAGCACGATGAAGGAGGCTTCTTCGCCTTCGAGAAATTCTTCGATCACCACACGTGCGCCGCCGTCGTTGTGGGTCACGCCGTATTTGTTGTCCACCAGCATGAAGTCGACGGCATCGTGCGCCTCTTGCAGCGTCATGGCCACCACCACGCCCTTGCCTGCGGCCAGGCCGTCGGCCTTGATGACGATGGGCGCACCCAGGCGGTCCACAAAGGCGTGGGCGGCAGCGGGGTCGGTAAAGGTGTCGTAGTCGGCCGTGGGGATGCCGTGGCGGCGCATGAAGGCCTTGGAGAAGGCCTTGGAGCTTTCCAGCTGCGCAGCGGCCTTGCTGGGCCCGAAGATGCGCATGCCGTGGGCGCGGAACTCATCCACCACGCCCGCAGCCAGCGGCGCCTCGGGGCCCACCACCGTCAGGCCGATTTTCTCGGCCTGGGCCCAGGTGCGCAACTCGCGCACATCGGCAATAGCAACGTTCTCGAACTGGTTCGAAAGCGCCGTGCCACCGTTGCCCGGCGCCACGAATACCTTGGTCACCTTGGGTGACTGGCTGAGCTTCCAGGCCATTGCGTGTTCACGGCCGCCGCCTCCAATGACAAGAACTTTCATAGCGCAGCGTTGTGATAGACCTCTTGAGCGTCGTCCAGATCTTCCAGAACGTCCAGCAGTTTTTGCATCCGGGCAGCGTCTTCGCCTTCCAGTTCGATGGTGTTCTCGGCGCGCATGGTCACTTCGGCCACTTCAGGCGTCAAACCCGCGGCTTCCAGCGCATTTTTCACCGCCTCGAAATCGGCAGGTGCAGTCAGCACCTCGATGGCGCCGTCGTCGCCCGTGATGACATCTTCGGCGCCCGCCTCCAGGGCCACTTCCATCACCGTGTCTTCTCCCGTGCCCGGCGCAAAAATCAGCTGGCCACAGTGCTTGAACTGGAATACCACCGAGCCTTCGGTGCCCATGCTGCCGCCATGCTTGCTGAACGCATGGCGCACTTCGGCCACGGTGCGAACGCGGTTGTCGGTCATGGTGTCAATGATGATGGCCGCGCCACCAATGCCGTAGCCCTCGTAGCGGATTTCCTCATAGGTCAGGCCTTCGGCGTTGCCGGTGGCCTTGTCGATGTTGTATTTGATGCGGTCCGCCGGCATGTTGGCTGCCTTGGCCTTGTCCACCGCCAGGCGCAAACGGGGGTTGGCCGACAGATCGCCACCACCAGAGCGCGCGGCCACGGTGATTTCGCGAATGATGCGGGTCCAGATCTTGCCGCGTTTTTCATCCTGCCGTCCCTTTCGGTGCTGGATATTCGCCCATTTACTGTGTCCTGCCACGGGAAATCCTTTTGTATTGATTTAATCTACTGAGTTGATTTTACTTTTTGCCCGACCCGACCCCCGAGGAAATCCGAAATGGCCGAACCCCTGCTGATTGCGAAGCACGACACCATCGAATGCCACCTGCTGCCAGGCCTGGCCAACCGCCACGGCCTCATTACCGGGGCCACCGGCACCGGCAAGACGGTGACCCTGCAGACCCTGGCCGAGAATTTCTCGCGCATTGGCGTGCCGGTGTTCATGGCCGACGTGAAGGGCGACCTTACGGGCGCCAGCCAACCGGGCAAGATCGGCGAAAAACTGGCCGCCGTGCTCAAGGAACGCGGCCTCCCCATGCCCACTCCCCTGGCCTGCCCCACCACGCTATGGGACGTGTTTGGCGAGCAGGGCCACCCGGTGCGCGCAACGGTGTCTGACATGGGCCCGCTGCTGCTGGGCCGCATGCTCAACCTGAACGAAACACAGCTCGGTGTGCTCAACCTGGTGTTCAAGATCGCCGACGACAACGGCCTGCTGCTGCTGGACCTGAAAGACCTGCGTGCCATGCTGCAATACGTGGGCGACAACGCCAAGGAGTTCACCACCGAATACGGCAATGTCAGCGCCGCCAGCGTGGGCGCCATCCAACGCGGGCTGCTGCAGATCGAGAGCCAGGGCGGCGAGCAGTTCTTTGGCGAGCCCATGCTCGACATCCAGGACTTCATGCAGACAGTGGACGGCCACGGCGTGGTCAACATCCTGGCGGCCGACAAACTCATGAATTCGCCGCGCCTGTACGCCACGTTTTTGCTGTGGATGCTGTCCGAGCTGTTTGAGCAACTGCCCGAAATCGGCGACCCCGAAAAGCCCAAGCTAGTTTTCTTCTTCGACGAAGCCCACCTGCTGTTCAACGAGGCGCCCAAGGTGCTGGTCGAGCGCATTGAGCTGGTGGTGCGCCTGGTGCGCTCCAAGGGCGTGGGTGTGTATTTCGTCACGCAGAACCCGCTCGACATCCCCGACAGCGTGCTGGCCCAGCTGGGCAACCGCGTGCAGCACGCGCTGCGTGCCTTCACGCCGCGCGACCAGAAGGCCGTGAAGGCCACCGCCACCACGATGCGGCAAAAGCCGGGCCTCGATATCGAGACCGCCATCACCGAGCTGGCCGTGGGCGAGGCATTGGTGAGTTTTCTAGACGCCAAGGGCCGCCCCAGCGTGACAGAGCGCGTATTTGTGCTGCCGCCCGGCAGCCAGCTTGGCCCCATCACACCCGAGCAGCGCAAGGCGCTGATGGCTGGCTCGCTGGTGACAGGCGTCTATGAAAAATTGGTGGACCGTGAGTCTGCCTACGAAAAACTCAGGGGCCGGGCAGCCGAAGCGAGCGAACAGGCCAGCGCCCCGGCGGGCAACGGCAAGGGCGCCAAGGGTGAAGCGGCCGATGAAGGCGGTGGCCTGCTGGGCGGGCTCAACGACGTACTGTTTGGCAGCACCGGGCCGCGCGGTGGCAAACGAGAAGGCCTGGCGCAGACCATGGCCAAGTCGGCTGTGCGCACGATGGGCACCACCATTGGTCGCGAGATCCTGCGCGGCGTTCTGGGCAGCGTGTTCGGCGGACGCAAACGCTAGACGGGCGCCGATGACCTGGCTAGAAAAGCTGCTGATACGGTTCTCCCGCCGTCTTGTCCAGGGGATCATCGCCTTGTGGCTGCTGGCGCTGCTAGGGGCACTGGCGGGCTGGTGGCCCGTGCGCTGGCAGTGGGGGGTGTACGTTGCGTTCACCCTGCTGGCCACGGTGAGCATGGTGCGCTGGACCCGGGTGGTGCGCGAGCGCTTTGTTCGCGAGGCCGCACTGCCCCAGTTTCTGCAACGCAAGCTGCGCGAAACCTACCCTGCCCTGAGCGCCAAGGATTGCGAGCTGGTCGAGCGCGGCCTGCGCCAGTTCTTCCTGGCTTGCCTGCGCAGCGACAAGAATTTTGTGGCCATGCCGTCGCAAGCGGTCGATGCCATGTGGCACGCGTTCATCCTGCACACCCGGGCCTACAAGAGCTGGTGCGACAACGCATTGGGGTACTTTCTGGACCACACCCCTGCTGAAGTGCTGGGCAAGAAAGCACGCCACAACGACGGCCTTCGGCGCGCCTGGTACTGGGCCTGCAAAGACGAGGCCATCAACCCGCGCACACCCAGCCGCCTGCCGCTGCTGTTTGCACTGGATGCCAAACTGGACATTCCGGGCGGTTTTCACTACGCCCCTGACTGCGCCAACCTCGGCCCCGGCAAGCACCCCCACCACGATGGGGGCCGAACCTATTTCGGCACCAGCTTCTCGGATGGCAGCTTCACTGGCAGCGCGGATGATTTCGGCGGCATGGACAGCGCGGACGCAAGTGCCGGCGATGGCGGTGCGGGCGACGGTGGCGGCAACGGATGTGGTGGCGGAGGTAGCGGCGGCGATTGATGCAGGCACACCGCCCATTCAGCGCAGAGTCGGATAAAAGACAATAAATTAATAGCAATCAACGCAATACCACCTTGCGTTGGTGGCATTTTTCACTCAAAGTCGCCCGCGCGACGAGTTAGAGCAACACCACCGACCTACATTCCACAGCCATGAACACACTCACCTGCTTTTCCCTCAGCATCACCCACCATGTGGCCCATCTGGTGATGAACCGGCCCGAGGTCATGAACACCATGCACCCCACCTTCTGGCGCGAGCTGGACGAGGTGCTGGCCCACCTGCACCAGACAGGCGAAGCGCGGGCACTGGTCATCAGCAGCACGGGCAAGCATTTCAGCGCAGGCATGGCACTCGAAACCTTTGGCGGCGCCATCACCATGGACGATCAGAGCCCCGAGGGCCGCGCCGCCATTTTTGACCTGCTCACCGACATGCAGGCCACTTTTACCCGCATCGAAAACCTGCGCATTCCGGTCATCATGGCCATCCAGGGCGGCTGCATTGGTGGTGCGGTGGACATGGTCACTGCGGCCTGCATTCGGTATGCCACGCAGGACGCCTTCTTCTGCATCCAGGAGATCAACATCGGCATGGTGGCCGACGTGGGCACCTTGCAGCGCCTGCCCAAGCTGATCCCGTTGGGCGTGGTGAAAGAGCTGGCCTATACCGGTCGCCGTATGCCCGCGCAAAAGGCCCTCGGCTACGGCCTGGTCAATGAGGTTTTCGAGACGCCAGAGGCCATGCTGGCCGCAGCCCTGCAATGCGCGCAAGAAATCGCCAGCAAGCCGCCTGTGGCCATCTGGGGCACCAAGCAGGCCGTGAACTACGCCCGCGACCACAGCGTGGACGACAGCCTGCGCCAGATGGGCTGGCTGCAGGGCGCTATCTGGAGCAACCAGCATGTGCGCGAATCGGTCTCGGCCATGAAGCAAAAACGCGCGGGCGACTTCCCGGCGCTGGCAGCGCTGACGCGCTTCAGCGAACTGGGCTGAAGCGTAGGCCGCGCCAGGCACCACGGCCTGGCGGCACCCGCAGGGGGCGCGCCGCACAGCCGGCACCCGCGCTTAGAACCAGTTCGAGATTTTTTCATGGGGTACGTTGCCCCGCAAAGGCTGTGGCCGCAAGGCGCAAACCACAGCCGGGCTGGTGGCCCGGCCAGGATTTGCAACGCCGCGGACGCAGCCTTTGCGGGGCAACCCGAAGGGCATGGCTCCAAAACCGCCACGCTCGTCGTTGCCCACCTTGCCCATACATGCGTATGGGCTGCGGCGTGCGCCTAGAGCGTGGCGGTTTTGAAGCCATGCGGACCCCCATGAAAAAATCTTGAACAGTTTTTTACATCAAAATTCATAGCTGCTCGCGCTTATGGAATAAGCGCTAGAGGGCATTTATGCTTGAAATCGTGCTGCAACGGGCTATGATGCGACGGCGTGGTTGCCGCTTCCCGGCGTCCCGCCTGCCAAGGATGCCGCCATGACACAGACACCCTTTTCCGTGCCCACCTTCGCGCCCACCTACGCCGACGTGGCCGACGCGGCCCATCGCCTGCACGGCATGGCGCACCACACCCCGGTGCTGCGCTCCACCACGGCCGACGAAAGGCTGGGTGCGCAGCTGTTCTTCAAGTGCGAAAACCTGCAGCGCACCGGCGCATTCAAGTTCCGCGGGGCCTTCAATACCCTGGCCCAGTTCACCGACGAACAGCGCAAGGGCGGCGTGCTGGCGTTCTCGGCCGGCAACCATGCCCAGGCCATTGCCATGTCGGCCCGGCTGCTGGATATGCCCGCCGTCATCGTCATGCCCGAAGACGCCCCTGCAGCCAAGATGGCGGCCACGCGTGGCTATGGTGCGCAGGTCGTCACCTACAACCGATACACCGAAGACCGCGAGGCCATCAGCCGGCGCCTGGCGCAAGAGCGCGGCATGACGCTGGTGCCGCCGTTTGACCACCCGCACGTCATTGCAGGGCAAGGCACCGCGGCCAAAGAGCTGCTGGAAGAAGTGCCCAACCTCGACTACCTTTTTGTCTGTGTGGGCGGAGGCGGCCTGCTGGCGGGCAGCCTGCTGGCCGCCGAGGCACTGGCCCCACACTGCCGCGTGGTTGGCGTAGAACCCGAGGCGGGCAACGATGGGCAACAGTCTTTCCGCGCGGGTCATATCGTGCAGATTCCCACGCCCCACACCATTGCCGATGGCGCACAAACCCAGGCGCTGGGCCAGATCACCTTCCCCATCATCCAGCGCCTGGCGGACGACATGGTCACCGCCACCGACGAACAACTGGTGCAAGCCCTGCGGTTTTTTGCCGAACGCATGAAGATCGTGGTGGAACCCACGGGGGCACTGGCCTTTGCCGGCGCAGAACACGGCAGTGTGGATGTGCATGGCGCCCGGGTGGGCATTGTGATCAGCGGCGGCAATGTCGATATGACACGCTACGCCCGCTTTCTTGCAGATTAGCCTCACCGGCCCGCGGCGACTGCGCCACCTTGCTGCGCAACCGGGCGATGCCGGTGCCACGGAAAAACCGGTTCAGCGGCATCACTGGTATTGGGCCGCATCCATTTTCAACGCCCCGGCGGGTGAAAATACAGGCCCGCCTCCTCCCATCAGACAAACACAGGCCCCAGCCATGAGCAACGTTACCGTCATCACCCATCCCCTCGTCCAGCACAAGCTCACGCTGATGCGCAAGAAAGACGCCAGCACCAACAGCTTTCGCCGCCTGCTGGGCGAGCTCTCCACGCTGATGGCCTATGAAGTCACGCGCGACATGCCGCTGCAGGACGTGCAGATCGAAACACCGCTCGAAACCATGACCGGCAAGGTCATTGACGGCAAAAAGCTGGTGCTGGTCTCCATCCTGCGTGCGGGCAACGGCTTTCTGGACGGCATGCTCAACGTGGTGCCCGGCGCCCGAGTGGGCCATATCGGCCTGTACCGCGACCCTGAAACGCTGCAACCCGTGGAGTACTACTTCAAGATGCCCGCAGAAATGGAAGCGCGCGACATCGTCGTGGTCGATCCCATGCTGGCCACAGGCAACTCGGCTGCCGCCGCCGTGGAGCGACTGAAGAAGCTCAAGCCCCGCTCGATCAAGTTTGTCTGCCTTCTGGCCGCCCCCGAAGGCGTGGCCACGCTGCAAAAAGCCCACCCCGACGTGCCCATCTTCACCGCCGCCATCGACCGTGAGCTCAACGACCACGGCTACATCCTGCCCGGCCTGGGCGATGCGGGCGACCGCATCTTTGGCACTAAATAAATCACCCACTGGAAGCAGCAGTCCACCACTGCTTCCAGGATAAAAAAAAGCCGCCGGCGGGATTGCTCCTGCCGGCGGCTTTTGCTTTGGGCACCGCCACAAAGCCCGGGGGCTTGGTGGCAGTGCTTCTGACATCAATACACGTCGTACTGCGTGTTGTAGACGTTGAAGTGGCCCGTGGGGGTAATCAGGCGTGGATCCTTGATGACCTTCTTGAGCTTGAGGGTCTTGTCGTCCACCACCACGATCGCGCTTTCCTTGTTCTTGGCGGACCAGACAGAGAACCAGACCTCGTCACCAGCCTTGTTGTACTCAGGCTGCACCACGCGCTTGGCACCGTCGTCCTTCAGGTCGGCCCACTCGGCGATAGGCAGCGTCTTGTAGCCCTTGTCCAGGTTGTTGATGTCATACACCACGATGGCCTGGGAGATCTTTGGATCGGGATTCAGAGGCGCATCAGACCACAGGTTCTTGGATTTGGGGTGGCTCTTGACGAACAGAGCGCCACCGCCAGGACCCTTGAGCTTGGCCACTTCCTTGAAAGCGTACTGCTTGAACTTCTTGGGGTCGGTGCCGATCAGGGAGATCGTCTCGTCACCCAGGTGACCGGTAGCCCACACGGGACCGAACTGCGGATGGTTGAAGTTGGCGCCACGGCCGGGGTGGGGAATCTTGCCCACATCCACCAGACCAGCCAGCTTGCCGTCCTTGGTATCGATCGCAGCAATCTTGTTGCTGTTGTTGGCAGCCACCATGAAGTAGCGCTTGGACGCATCCAGGCCGCCGTCATGCAGGAACGGAGCAGAACCGATTTCGGTGATCTTGAGGGCGTCCAGATTGGAGTAGTCCACCATCAAGGTCTTGCCGGTTTCCTTCACGTTCACGATGAACTCGGGCTTGTAGTGGGAACCCAGAATGGATGCCACGCGGGGCTCAGGATGGTATTCCTGCGTGCCCACGACCATGCCGCGGGTGGAGACGATCTTCTTGGGCTCCAGCGTGTCGCCGTCCATGATGGTGAACTGGGGCGGCCAGTAAGCACCAGCGATCACCAGCTTGTCCTTGTAGCCCTTGGCCTTGGAGGTTTCCACCGAGCGGGCTTCCAGGCCGATGCGCACTTCTGCCACGCTGTCGGGTTTTGCCATCCACAGGTCGACCATGTTGATCTTGGCGTCGCGGCCAATCACGAACAGGTAGCGGCCCGAAGCCGACATGCGAGAGATGTGCACCGCATAGCCGGTCTTGATGATGCTGATGATTTCCTTGGTGTCGCCATCGATCAAAGCAATCTCACCCGTGTCACGCAGCGTGGTGGAGAAGATGTTCTCGATGTTGAAGTTGTTCATCTTCTTGGTCGGACGGTCCTTGGGCGCAACCGTTACCTTCCAGGTCTTCTTGGTGTCGTCCAGACTCCACTCGGGTGGCGTAGGCGCGTCGTGCTGGATGTAACGGGCCATCAGGTCCACCGTGGCTTCATCCATTTCACCAGAGGTCTGCCAGTTGGGCATGCCAGCGGGCGAACCGTAGGCAATGAACACCTTCAGGTAGTCGGTGCCCTTGGCCATGGTGATGTCAGGGGTCAGGGGCTTGCCGGTGGCGCCCTTGCGCAGCACACCGTGGCAGCCAGCGCAACGCTCGAAGTAGATCTGGCGAGCGCGATCGAACTCGGCCTGCGTCATCTTCGGCGCTTTGGGGTTCGTGCTTTGGTACATCGGTACATCGGCCAGAGGTGAAGAACCTGCCTGGTATTTCACCTCAGGGTCCGTAGCACCATCTTTGTGTTGTGCAGTGGCGGCCAGAGCCAGAGTGGACAGTGCCAGGGCCGCAAGGCGCGCCAGCTTTCGGGTTGTCATGGGAACTCCTTGTGTGCCGCAGCCCATGCGCTAATTCCATCCCGCAGGACTGCCCGCCGAGGGCTGCGACAATATAGTTTCGGCAGGCTTGGTATCGATTTTTCGACGGGTGCCGCGGGATCACTTTGATACGCATCAAATACATTCACTTAACGTGAATCAATTTCCTACCAGCCTTCCAATAATCCCACAACCGCCACCGGAAACCAACACTTATGAAATCGCATCGTTTGGCCCCCCTCATCTTTCGCGTCAAAGCCACAGTTTGGGAGCCCTGCACAGCGTGGCGTTGCTTACCGCGGTGGCCTGCCTGCCCACCGGCGTTCATGCCCAGAGCACACCGTTGATGGCCGAAATGGTGGTGAGCGGCTCGCGCAGCGAGCAGCTGAGCGACGAGCTGCCCTTGTCGATCGATGTGATTGACGCCCGCGCCCTGAGTGACCAGCAAAGCCGCGACGTGCGCGAGGCCCTGCGCGACCTGCCCAACACCTCCGTCAAGCATCCTCTGCCGCGCACCACGGTGGGGGGCGCCAACACCGTGGGCACCGGCCGCGACGGCAATGTGGGCCTGAACATCCGCGGGCTGGGTGGCAACCGCGTGCTCATGCTGGTCGATGGCATCCGCGTGCCCCGCAGCTATGCTTTTCGCACCACCACGTTCGA
The DNA here is from genome assembly GCF_003345135.1 of Acidovorax sp. BoFeN1. Classification (NCBI taxonomy): domain Bacteria; kingdom Pseudomonadati; phylum Pseudomonadota; class Betaproteobacteria; order Burkholderiales; family Comamonadaceae; genus Acidovorax; species Acidovorax sp. BoFeN1. The sequence goes on along the minus strand of NZ_QOZT01000069.1, from coordinate 5,430 downwards.
CCGCGAATACCTGTCCATGGAGCTGCTCAAGCGCATCGAGGTAGTGCGCGGGCCGGCATCTGCGCTGTATGGCTCCGACGGCATGGCGGGGCTGGTCAACTTCATCACCCACGAGCCAGCGGACTTTCTGACCAGCGCCAAGGGCGCCCCGCCCAAACAGGTGGGCGGGCGTATTTCTGCCGGCTGGAGCGGCGACGACAACGGCCGTGCGCTGGCGGCCACGGTGGCGGGCACTGCCAGCGACACCGTGCAATGGCTGGTCACCGCCAACGCCCGCCGTTCGCACGCCATGGACAACATGGGCACACGCGATACCTCTGACACCAGCCGCACCACACCCAACCCGCAGCACAACGAAGACAACGCCGTGCTGGCCAAGGTGGTGTTGCGACCTTCGGCCGCGCAGCGCCATGTTGTCACCCTGGAACATGTGGAAAAGCAGGCCGACGTGAACCTGTTGTCTAGCCGCGCGCCCCTGCCGCTGACGGGCAGTCCAACCGCCATCGCCGGCGCCGTCAGGGATGAAAACTCCAGCCGCACCATGGACCGCAGCCGCTTCACCTGGGATGGCCGCTACACCCTGGGTGCCAGCTGGGCCGACCAGCTGCAGACGGTGCTGGCCGTGCAGCACGCCAGTTCCCGCCAGGTAGGCACCAGCGTGCGCAACACCCTGCCCTTGCGCGTTCGCGACAACTCCTATTCCGAAAACACCTGGCAGGCAGGCCTGCAGGCCGAAAAAACGCTGCGCACACCCGGCGGCTGGGCTCACAAGCTCACCTATGGCATCGACCATATCCGCAGCGACATCAGCAATGTCTACACAGGCGTCGCCCCGCTGCCGCCCGAGGTGTTTCCGCTCAAGCGTTTTCCGGACACGCGCGAGACCAGCAGCGCCGTGTATGTTCAGGCCGAATCCGTCATTGACCGATGGAGCATCACCCCGGGGCTGCGGTGGGACCACTTTGCGCTGGACGTGACCACCCAGGCCGGTTTTTACCCGCCCGCCGCCAAGCCGGGCCAGTCGCTCTCGGGCTCGGCGCTGTCGCCAAAGCTGGGGGTGCTGTACCGCGCCACTTCGCAGTGGAGCGTGTTTGGACAATATGCCACGGGGTTTCGCGCACCCGATGCAGCGCAGATCAACGGCTACTACGAAAACGCCGCCGAGCAGGTCACCATCATTCCCAACCCCGACCTCAAGCCTGAAAAAAGCCGCGGCCTGGAACTGGGTGCGCGCGGCCGGTTCGACCGCCTGAAGCTGGATGCTGCCATCTTCGCCAACCAGTACTCCAACCTCATCATGGACACCGTGCTCATCCGCGGCACTGGCACAGCCGCAGACCCCCGCGTTTTCCAGACCCTTAATACCGAGCGGGCCCGCATCACCGGCATCGAGGTCAAAGGGATCTACGACTGGGGCCCCATCGCGGGCGGGCGCGTCAGCACCCCCTTTAGCTGGGGCCGCGCCAAGGGCGTGAATCGTGCAACCGGCGCGCCACTGAACTCCATCGACCCCCAACAGATCAGCCTGGGGGTGCAATACGACACCGCCGCCTGGGGCCTGCGTGCCGACCTGCGCCACCACGGCGCCAAAAAGGCCAGCGACATCGACAGCGCCTCCGCCGTCAAGGCGCCCAACACGCAGTTCACCATCGGGCAGGCCACCACGCTCGATCTGTCGGCCCAGTGGCGCCTGCGCAAGGACCTGCGGCTGAACGTGGCAGTAACCAACGTCACCAACCGCAAATACTGGCTCTGGCCCGACGTCTATGGCCTGGCCGCGTCCAGCACCGTGAATGACGCCTACACCCAGCCAGGCCGAAGCCTGAAGGCATCACTGGTAATGGATTTCTAAGGCAGGCACGGCCACCTGATGAAACTTGCAGGCAGCGCGGAACGTGCAGAAACAAAGACACACCGCCTGCCGCCACCAAGGCTAAGGCACCCCCGCGTTGTTCGGTGCCGCGTGGCGACACGCAACAGCGCTCAGTGGTTACGCCACTTTTGCACCATCACCTGCTGAATCTTGCCCTTGAAGAAGTACCGGCGGTCCGTCGCCCCCTGGGGGTCGGCACCAATCACGACCGGGCTGTTGTTCAGTGTGACACCGCCGGAGATCGACGCAGAGGCCATGCGCTCAACGTTGTTGACCCACAGGCGCACAGCGCCGTTGCCGTCGTAAGCACCGACGATGAAGTAGGAGTTGGTTCCGTTCAAACCGATGAGCGGGGTGGTGGCATAGGAATAACCGCCATTCACATGCACCCCAAACCGCAGCTGCATTCCGGCTTGCTCCAGTGCAAAACCGCCTGCGTCGCTCTTGGCCACGATGCTCGCCGTGCCCCCCGAGGTCAAGTCGTCAAAGTTCACCACGGCCGTCACCAGAAAGCCGCCGTCTGTGGCGTTGTCCGCATCCCAGGTGGTAACGCTCTGGGTGCCCGTGAATACCATGCTGCCGCCAATGCGGTCTTCATCACTGGTGACGGACAGCCACTCCAGCCCGGGCATGGTGTTGCTGCTGGCCAAAGCATAGTCCGCCGTATTGGTGCGGCGGTAGCTCAGCGGATAGGCGCTTTGGCGGGCGGCGTTCAGATAAACCAGCGAGGTGTTCTCCTGCACCAACGCACGCACATTTGACGACTGGGCCGTGGCGGCCAGATCGTAGTCAGTGGTGATGAAATCCACATCTTCACGCAGCGCCGATATAAAGGCCTCCCCCATGCTGGCGGGTACCGTGTAGATGCCTGCACCCAGCCCAAGTTGCCTGGCTTGCTCGAGTTTGCCGAACAGATCTGAAGTCTGGTATTGAAGTTCCACGCCGTCAAAGCCCAGGCTCTTGGTCGCGCGAATGTTGTTGCGGATATCGCTTTCAATCAGCGTATGAAAGCGGATGTGGTCGCGAATACCGGCAAACTCGCTTGTCGCCAGTAACGCCTTGGCCCGCACGAGGTGCTGGTGGCGACCATCCATGAAGGCGCGCAGAAAGACGGGCCGTCCCGCTGCGGCATAGCCTTTATCGCGCACCGTGCGCAGCACGCTCAGCATCAGCGAATCGCTGAATGCCGGCGACGAATACGCTTCCTTGACCTCCAGAAACAGCATGCGGTCGCTTTGCTGCAAGCTGGCATTGGCCAACGTCGCATCGAACGTGCCGTGCGCGATTTCGCCATCGTTGTGCTCCACATACACCTTGCCGTCTGCATGCAGGGTCAGGTCCAGCTCGACCAGGTCAAAGCCGCGGCCCAGCGCTTTCGACACCTTGGCTTCCGTCTGCGCAATGTTGTCGCCATAGCAGTTGTGGCACGACATGGCGACCTGATGACCCAGGGGAGTCGTTGGCAAGGCACGGCTGATGCCGCTCCAGTAGGTGCTGGTGGCAAAGGCCTTGGTGCTGACGACCGGGGACGCAGGCTCGGCAACTTCCCCGCCACCGCCGCAGGCGCTGAGCATGGCGGCAGCCACAAGTGTTGCGATCGTGATCTTCTGCATGAAAACTCCTCTCTTTTGAATGAAGAGGAAAAGATCGCATGGCCAGATCACAGGGGCATGACAGAACGGCGAATCGCCTGCGCGCCATGCGCGGGGCGCCATACCAGCGTGGCAAAAAGATCGCGAGCAGCCACTCCCCTGCGCCAGTCCACCTTGCGTCGCCGGACTGTGGACCAAAAAAGAGAAAAATCGGGTGGAGTGCGAACGGTTTCGCGGGCGCCGATACGGTAGGCGTTTATGTCAAGACACACCGGAAGGTGCTTACCTTCGGGCACATGGCGACCAGGGGGCACGCGAACGCCAGGCCCGCCACCGCAACGCCGCCCGCCTTCACAGCTTCACCCCGCCACATGGCACTCGCGGCGCAGCAGGGCCAGCGCGTCGTGCATCTGGTAGTCCATGTCGCTGCCCAGTGTTTTGGCCGAGTCCTGCAAAAAACTGTTCCACATATCGATGTAGTCTGCCTGATACGCGCCTGGCGCATGGCTGCGAATAAAGTCTATCGCCAGTTCGGGTTGCAGTCCGCTTTTACGGATCTTGCGCACAAGGCTGGCGGCGGTTTTTTCGGTCAGCAGCGTCTTTTTGGGTGCCCCTGCGGCAAGGCAAAGGAACAGCGTGAGCAGCGAGTGCTCGTCTTCGTTGCCCTGGGTGGTTTTTGTCCACGTCTTGCTGGCGGGCTGGGGAGGCTCACCGCCTTCTTCCAGCGCATCCAGGCTGCGATGGTAGTGGTCCACCTCGGCCAGCGGGTCGTCGAGCAAGAAGTATCGGGCACGAAAAGCGCCGGTCGGGCGCAGCAGGCTGCGCAGCGGATTGGTGGCATCCAGCAACTTGGGCAGGTCGGCCAGCACGCTGGCGCAATGCGTCTGCATCACCGCGCGCAGGTCTGCGGGCAAGCCGGCTGGCAGCAGCAGTTGCTTGGGCGCCGCCAGCTTTTTCTTGCGCAGCGCCGTCACCAGCTTCTCCAGGGCCACGGCGTTGGGCCACTCGCCCAGCTGCATGGCTTTGGGCGCCAGGGCCTGCATGAGCAGACCGGTGCGAATGACGGCCTCGGCATCAGCGCCCGCGGCTTCGAGCTCATCGGCATCGAGCTCGTATTGCTCGGCCAGCCACTGCGCGGCACCGATTGCGTGGGCAATCTGGCTGCGGCGGGCCAGTTCGGCCTGGTAATCGGTGTAGCTGCGCAGCGACCATACCGCCAGCAGCGGCGTTTGTGCATCCTCATAACCGGCCATGCCGAAGTTGCTGCTCTCGGGCATGGCGATCAGGCGCTTGAGCATGTCGGAGCCGCCCTTGGAGCGTGACAGGAACGAATGATCACGCAGCGAGATGGCGGCTTGGCTCAGATCGCCGCCGGTGGTGTCCAGCAAATACAGGCTGATGAGATTGACCATGCGGTCGCGGGCCTTTTCCAGCTCGGGCCGCAAAAATTCACTGCCAAAGTAACGGGCGATCTGCACCATGCCCTTCGGGGCGTCGGCGCAGATGACGGACAGTCGGTTCGCATCCAGAATGCCCTGCTGCACACCATGCACCAGGGCTTTTTCAAAGAACGGGCGGGCGTCGTGCAGTTGCAGCGCCGCAGTAGTAGATGCCATCATTTCAATACCAGTTGTTCAAGGCGCAACGCGACGCCCGAGGCCGTTGAAACTGGCGCGGCAAAGACCAGCGGCCGCCGCGCAAGTGCCGCCCCGCCGCGCTGGCGGCGTCCCCCTCTGGGGGAAGACGCGAAGCGACTTGTATCTTCCTTTCGACCATCGCGGTAAAGTTTGACGGCCTTTAAGGCAGCCAGACCGGTCCGTGCAGTTTGGTAGCGACTTGGGTTTTCAAGCCCGTCCCTGAGTACAGAACGCACGGCCACCGCGCTGGTCTTCATTGAGCCCGAACGGTTACGCGCGCCACCGTTGAGCGCGCATGTACAAGCATGGGAGTTGAAGATCATGTCTG
>NZ_QOZT01000068.1:0-21564 GCF_003345135.1 Acidovorax sp. BoFeN1 | reverse complement strand
GACCCGCCCTGCCAGACCCGCCCCACTAGAATCAGGCCATGTTTCTTGAGGTTTCCCAACTCGAAGTGCGTTACGCGGGCCGTTCCCAGGCAGCGGTGCAGGGCGTCACGCTGGGGCTGCGTGCGGGCGATATCGGCGTGCTGATCGGCCCCTCGGGCTGCGGCAAGACCACGCTGCTGCGCGCCGTGGCGGGGCTCGAGCCCGTGTCGTCCGGCGAGATCCGCCTCAAGCGCGAGCTGGTGGGCAGTGCGCAGCTGAATGTGCCGCCCGAATCGCGGCGCATTGGCATGGTGTTCCAGGACTACGCCCTGTTTCCGCACCTGAGCGTGGAGCGCAACGTGGCTTTCGGCATCCACCAGCTGCCCCGGGTCGAGCAGGCTGCGCGCGTGGCCGAGGCCCTGCAACTGGTGGGGCTGGAAGGCAGCGGCGCGCGCTTTCCGCACGAGCTCTCGGGCGGGCAGCAGCAGCGCGTGGCGCTGGCACGGGCGCTGGCCCCGCGCCCGCAGCTCATGCTGCTGGACGAGCCGTTTTCCAACCTCGATGTCGATCTGCGCGAGCGCCTGGCGCACGAGGTGCGCGACATCCTGAAGGCCGCCGGAGCGACGGCGCTGTTTGTCACGCACGACCAGCTGGAGGCCTTTGCGATCGGTGACGTGATTGGCGTGATGCACGAAGGCCATTTGCACCAGTGGGACGACGCCTACACCCTCTACCACCGCCCGGCCACCCGCTTTGTTGCCGACTTCATCGGCCACGGCGTTTTTGCCCCCGCCACGCTGGTGCAGCGCGGCAACAACGTGGTGGCGCAAACCCCGCTGGGCGACCTGACCGATCTGGCCGAATGCCCCCTGCCCGCCAGCTTTCCGGGTGGCGAATGCGATGTGCTGCTGCGCGCCGATGACGTGGTGCACGACGACCACGCCCCCGTGCAGGCGCAAATTTTGCGCAAGTCGTTTCGCGGCTCGGAGTTTCTGTACACGCTGCGCCTGGCCAGCGGTCACACGCTGATGGCCCATGTGCCCAGCCACCACAACCATGCGGTGGGCGAATGGATTGGCATTCGTGCGCAGGTGGATCATGTCGTCACGTTTGCGCGCGTCTGACTGGATTTTTACAAGCGAAATCGGCCGCTAGCGCTTTACTGCAAAGCGCCAATAGCTATCGAAATAGTAGCAAACCAACAGGCCGCGAAGGCGCTGCCAACACATGGCCACGGGTGCGGTCGAAGCAACGCAGTGATCGCGTGGAGGGCGAATCCGGTTTACGTCTGGCGCAGGCGGTCCACCGTGTCGTGCAGATGCTGCGTCCAGGCGCGGCGGTCCCGGCCCTGCGCTTGCTCGGGCACGCCGTAGTGCACCACGGCCTCGATCGCGGGCGCGCGCAGGGTGCGCCAGATGGAGCCCACCAGGGTTTCGTCGCCGATGTAGCTGGGCGCAAAACTGGTCATGCCCGTGGCCCTGTCGGCAAAGTGCAGGCCCACCGGCTGCACAAAAGCGTCTGCCGTCACCGCCGCCTGCAGCAGGTTGGCGTGAAACGGCAGCATGGCCCGCCCGTCGCCCGTGGTGCCTTCAGGAAACACCGCCAGCACCTCGCCGCGCTCCAGTGCCTCGTGCATCGATCGCACCATGCGCAGCGCATCGCGGCGCGAGTTGCGTTCGATGTAAAGCGTGCCGGCGGCCGTAGCCAGCGTGCCAACAAGGGGCCACGCCTGCACGTCCGATTTGGAGACAAAACGGCAATGCCGCGCCGCGTGCATGACCGGAATATCGAGCCACGAAATGTGGTTGGCGACCAGCATCACCGGCCCATTCACGGGCGGCGTGCCCAGGATGCGCAACGACACGCCCGCACGGGCCAGCAGCTGCATCGACCAGGCCTGCACGCGCGCATGTTGCTGGTCGGGCGACAGCGCCGGAAACCGCACCGCCACTATGGCGAGGCCCTTGAGAATGTGGCCCAGCACGCGCAGCAGGCGCCAGCAGGCGCGCAAATTGTTCATGCTGCACCGCCTCCCGCACAACGCCAGCGGGCGTGCCGCACACAACAGCGGTGCACGGGTCAGTCGCGCTCGAACGCCACTTGCCCGCCGACCAGCGTGGCACGCACCTGGCCCGGCAGCTCGTAGCCCGAAAACGGCGTGTGCTTGCCCTGGCTGCGCAGCGCATCGTCCCGCACCGTCCAGGCGGCCTGCGGGTCGAGGATGCACAGATCGCCCACGCCGCCTTCCACCAGCTGGCCCACACTCGCCTGCAGCGTGCCCAGGGCGTTGCCCAGCACGCGCGCGGGCTCAGAAGTTACGGTGGCCAGAGCGCGCTGCAGTGGCACGCCGCTGTCCTGCGACCACTTGAGCGCGAGTGACAGCAGCAGCTCCAGCCCGGTGGCGCCGGGTTCGGCTTCGGCAAACGGCAGGGTCTTGGCGTCTTCGTCGACCGGGTTGTGGTCGGACACCAGCGCGTCGATGGTGCCGTCGGCCAGCGCGGCGTTGAGCGCATCGCGGTCGCGCTGCTGGCGCAGCGGGGGCGACAGGCGGGCGCGGCTGTCAAAAAAGCCGATGTCCACGTCGGTGAGGTGCAGCGAGTTGATGCTTACATCGGCCGTCACCTTGAGGCCTTCGGCCTTGGCGCGGCGCAGCAGCTCGACGCCGGCAGCGCTGCTCAGGCGGCACAGGTGCACGCGGGCGCCGGTGGTCTTGAGCAGCTCGAAAATGGTGTGCAGCGCAATGGTTTCGGCGGCCACGGGCACGCCCGAAAGACCCAGGCGCGTGGCCAGCGGGCCGCTGGCCGCCACGCCACGCCCCAAGTGCATCTCTTGCGGGCGCAGCCACACGGTGTAGCCAAAAGTGGCGGCATATTGCAGCGCGCGTTGCAGCACCTGCGTGCTGGCCAGCGGCACCTCGGCCTGGCCAAAACCCACGCAACCCGATTCGGTGAGCTCGGCCATCTCGGTGAGCACCTCGCCCGCAAGGCCGCGCGTGAGCGCGCCCAGCGGAAACAGGCGTGACTGGTGCAGCTTTTCGGCGCGAAACTTGAGCATCTCCACCAGGCCGGGCTCGTCGAGCACGGGGTCGGTATCGGGCGGGCACACGAGGCTGGTCACGCCACCGGCCACGGCGGCGGCCATTTCGGATTCGAGCATGCCTTCGTGCTCGTGGCCCGGCTCGCGCAGGCGCGCCGCCAGGTCCACCAGGCCGGGCAGCACGATGCAGCCTGCCGCGTCGATCACGCGGTTGGGCGCAAAGTCGGGCGGCACCCGGTTGATACCCACGATGCGGCCCGCGGCCAGGGCAATGTCGCAGGTTTGATCGAACCCGCTGGCGGGGTTGATCACACGGCCGTTCTGAATCAGTATCTTCATGATTTCAAGCCAAATTGGCCACTAGCGCTTACTGGATAAGCGCAAACAGCTATTAAATACATAGCATTTATAACGCTCAACATTTTGCCCGGCTGTTCGCACCACAGACGACCGAATGCCAGTGCCACCGTGGAACCGGCTTCGCCGGGCCAGGGGTGGCGTCCCCCTTGGGGGATGACGCGAAGCGGCACAGGGGGCATTGCTTTACGGAGGTCATGCCTCATTCCCTGCGACGATGGACATCACGGCCATGCGCACCGCGATGCCAAACGTCACCTGCGGCAGGATCACGCTTTGTTTTCCGTCCACCACGGCTGAGTCGATCTCGACCCCACGGTTGATGGGGCCAGGGTGCATCACGATGGCGTCGGGCTTGGCCAGGCGCAGTTTTTCGGGGGTGAGGCCGAAACTCTTGAAATACTCCTGGCTCGACGGCAGCAGCGCTCCGCTCATGCGCTCGTTCTGCAGGCGCAGGGTGATGATCACATCGGCATCCTTGATGCCCTCTTCGAGGGTATGGCACACACGCACGCCCATCTGCGCCATGTCGGACGGCACCAGCGTGCGCGGGCCCACCACGCGCACCTCGGGGCAGCCCAGCGTGGTCAGGCCATGAATGTCGGAGCGCGCCACGCGCGAGTGCAGCACGTCGCCCACGATGGCCACGGTGAGGTTGCTGAAGTCTTTTTTGTAGTGCCGGATGGTGTAGAGATCCAGCAGCCCCTGCGTGGGGTGGGCATGGCGCCCGTCGCCCGCGTTGATGACGTGGACGTGCGGCGCCACATGCTGGGCGATCAGATAGGGAGCACCCGACTCGCTGTGCCGCACCACAAACAGGTCGGCCGCCATGGCCGAGAGGTTGGCGATGGTGTCGAGCAGCGATTCGCCTTTGCTGGCCGAGCTGCGCGCAATGTCGAGGTTGAGCACGTCGGCCGACAGGCGCTTGGCCGCGATCTCGAACGTGGTGCGCGTGCGCGTGCTGTTCTCGAAGAACAGGTTGAAAACGCTCTTGCCACGCAGCAGGGGCACCTTCTTGACCTCGCGGTCGTTCACGCTGACGAAGTTGGCGGCGGTGTCGAGGATGTGCGTGACGATGTCGCGCGGCAGGCCTTCGATGGAAAGCAGGTGGATCAGCTCGCCGTGGTGGTTGAGTTGGGGGTTGCGCTTGTGCAGCACGGTCACACCTCTTTGACTTGGAATTGGAAGCGGCCCTGCTCGTCGCGCGCCAGCGCAAGCGACTGCGAGGGCGGCAGCGCCACGCGGGCAGCCGCAAAGTCGGCCTGCACGGGCAACTCGCGCCCGCCGCGGTCCACCAGGACGGCCAGGCGCACGCTGGCTGGGCGGCCATAGTCGAACAGCTCGTTGAGCACGGCGCGGATGGTGCGGCCGGTGTAGAGCACGTCGTCGAGCACCAGCACATCGGCGCCGTTCACATCAAACGGCAGCGAGGTCTGCGCCCCGACCGACAGGCCACGCTGGGCAAAGTCATCGCGGTGCATCACTGACGAGAGCACGCCGGCAGGCCCTTCGAGGCCCAGGTCCTTTTGCAGGCGCTCGGCCAACCAGGCGCCACCCGAGGCAATGCCCGCCAGATGTGTGGTGGGGGTGAGCATTCTGCGCACGCCGCGCAGCAGTTCACGGTACAGCGCCTCGGCATCGAGGGCTAGAGCCCCCACGCTTGCCACTGCGTGTGCTGCGCTGCCCCCCGAGGGCGCTGATTTTCCTTGGGGCGGCCCGGCGGAAAATCCTTCGACTGCCGCTGGATGGGAGGGGTTGCTCATGGAAGATTCCTCAAAAACTGTTCCAGGATGATGCAGGCCGACGCAGCGTCGGCATCCTTGGCACCGCCCGCGATGGCTTCAGTGGTGCTGTAGCGCTCGTCCACCTCGAACACTTGCAGGCCGAAGCGCCCGCGCAACTGGCGGCCGAATTTGAGCGCTTTCTCGGTGTTCTCGTGGCTCGCGCCGTCGGGGTGGTAGGGCACGCCGATCACCAGGGCGTCGGGTTGCCATTCCTTGATGCGCTGTGCCACCTGCACAAAGCGGGCATCGCCCTCGGCCTTGATGGTGGCTTGCGGCGTGGCGCTGCGCAGCATGCGGTTGCCCGTGGCCACACCCGTGCGCTTGAGGCCAAAATCGAAAGCAAGAAAGGTCTGAAAATGCGCAGGAACGGCGGGCTGAACGGGCAAGCCGGTCATGCGTGCCCCGCTTCCGGCGAGATCATCCAGGCCTGCAGCCCCAAGAGGGCCAGCGCCTTGTCGTAGCGCTGGGGCACGGGAGTGTCAAAGATCACCGACAGGTCGGCACCCACGGTAAGCCAGGCGTTTTCGGCCAGCTCGGACTCCAGCTGACCCTCACCCCAGGACGAATACCCCAGCGTGATCAGCACCCTGCGCGGGCCCGCGCCGGTGGACAGGGCCTCCAGAACATCCTTGGAGGTGGTCATCTCCAAGCCGCCCGGAATCGTCATGGTGGAAGCATAGGCAGACTCGTCGGTCTCTGCGCGGTTCATCAACATGGGCTCGTGCAGCACAAAACCGCGCTCGGTCTGCACCGGGCCGCCCTGAAAGACGGGCTCAGAGCGGAGGTCTTCACGGCGCAAAGACAAATCCACCTTGTCGAAAAGCCCCTTGAGCGTGATGTCGGAGGGCTTGTTGATGATGAGGCCCAAGGCGCCACGCTCACTGTGCTCGCACAGGTAAACCACAGTGCGCGCAAAAGACTCATCTTCCAGACCGGGCATCGCGATCAGGAAATGATGCGTCAGGTTGATGGGCGCAGAATCGGATGTCATTGGCTAATTTTAACGGTGAACATGGCGCCCTCCTCCGAGCCTTCCTACCCCACCGGACTCGTCTGGTTCCGCCGCGATCTGCGCACCACCGATCATGCAGCCCTGTACCGGGCGCTCACCCAATGCCAGCAGGTACATTGCGTCTTTGTTTTTGACCACGAAATTTTGAACCCGCTGGCGCGGACCGATCGGCGCGTGGAGTTCATCCGGGAGTCGCTGCAAGAGCTTGATGGGGTGCTGCGAACGCTGTCTGCCCACCCACGCGGCGGACTGATCGTGCTGCACGCGGTGGCCACCGAGGCGGTGCCCGCACTGGCACACAGCCTGGGTGCCCAGGCTGTTTTTGCCAACCACGACGACGAGCCCCAGGCCCTGGCGCGCGATAGCCTGGTGCGCACCCGGCTGGCCATTGCCGGAAGGGCATTTCACACCTTCAAGGACCACACCATTCTGGAGCGCAGCGAGGTGCTGACGCAGACCGGCAATCCCTACAGCGTGTTCACGCCCTACAAGAACGCCTGGCTCAAGAAGGTGGATGCCTTTCAGCTCAAAGGCTATACGGTGGAGCGCCACGCGCACCGCCTGGCGCCCCGCCCGCTGGATCACTGCCACCCCGTCCCCACGCTGGCGTCGCTGGGGTTCGAGGCCACCACCCTGTCACAGCCCAGGCTGCCCACTGGCGCCAGTGGTGCACAGCAGTTGTTCGACGACTTTCTGGGCCGCATCGAACGGTACGACGACACGCGCAACTTTCCGGCGGTCAAGGGCCCCAGCTATCTGAGCGTGCACCTGCGTTTTGGCACCATCTCGCCACGCCTGCTGGCGCGCACAGCGCACCGGCTGATGCTGGACGGCAACCCGGGTGCCACCACCTGGCTCAGCGAACTGATCTGGCGGGATTTTTACTTTCAGATCCTGCACCACCATCCCCATGTGGTGGACCGCAGCTTCAAGCCGGCGTATGACGCCATTCAGTGGGAATCAGGCCCCGAGGCCGACGCCTTGTTTGCCGCCTGGTGCGAGGGCCGTACGGGCTACCCGCTGGTGGATGCCGCCATGGCGCAGATCAACCAGACGGGCTACATGCACAACCGGCTGCGCATGGTGGTGGCCAGCTTTCTTGTGAAGGATCTGGGCATCGACTGGCGCCGGGGCGAGGCCTACTTTGCCACACACCTCAATGATTTTGATCTGGCCGCCAACAACGGCGGCTGGCAGTGGGCCAGCTCCAGCGGGTGCGACGCCCAGCCCTACTTTCGCATCTTCAACCCGGTCAGCCAGAGCGAAAAGTTTGACCCGGAGGGCAAATTCATCCGTCGTTACCTGCCAGAGCTGGCAAAGCTGCCCACTGCAGCCCTGCATGCCCCCTGGCGTGCCCGCCCCCTGGAGCTGCAAGAGGCCGGGGTGGTGCTGGGCGACACCTACCCGCATCCCGTGGTGGACCACGACAGTGCCAGGTTGCGCACGCTGCAGCGCTATGCCGTGGTCAAGGCCGGGTGACCGTGGATCGTGCCTGGGCCGTTGAGACGGCGGGACGTTCACGCTGCGGGTGGTGCGTCCTCGGCAGTCTGGTCGCTCATGCGCATTCCATCCACCCCCAGGGGCGCACCCGAGGCCAGGCGCAGGCGCAACGATACATCGGTGCGGTTGTCGGCATTGGCCACAGCTTCGGCTGGCGAGATGACACCGCGCTCATACAGCTCAAACAGCGATTGATCGAAGGTGCACATGCCCTGCTCACCACTGCGCGCAATGGCCGTCTTGATCTCGTCGATCTGGCCCTTCTGAATCAGCTCCGACACGTAGGGGGTGAGCAGCATCACTTCCATCGCTGGCACCACCGATCCGTGCACGTTTTTGACCAGCCGCTGGGCCACCACGGCCTGCAGATTCAATGACAGGTCCATCAACAGCTGGCGATGGGCCTGCTCGGGGAAAAAATTCACAATCCGCTGCACCGCCTGGTTGGCATTGTTGGCGTGCAAAGTGGACACGCACAGATGCCCGGATTCGGCGTAATGCAGCGCATGCTGCATGGAGGCCCGGTCGCGTATCTCGCCAATCATGATCACGTTCGGCGCCTCCCGCATCGCACGCCGCAAGGCCTCGTCATACGACGCGGTATCGAGCCCCACCTCGCGCTGTGTCACCAACGATTTCTTGTGGGTGTGCAGGTACTCGATGGGGTCTTCCACGGTGAGAATATGCCCCGCCGTGTTCTCGTTGCGATAGTCCAGCATCGCGGCCAGTGTGGTGGTCTTGCCCGACCCGGCAGAACCGACGGTAAGCACCAGCCCACCTTTCAGGAAGGCGAGCTGTTTGAGCACCGGCGGCAAGCCCAGTTCGTCAAGGCTAGGAATCTTGGCCGTGACATGGCGGACGACCACCCCCACATTGCCGCGCTGCAGGTGCACATTGACACGGTAGCGCGACAGATCCTGCGACTGGAACGAAAAATCGCATTCCTTCGAGGCTTCAAACTCATCGATCTGCGCCTTGCGCATGATCGAATACACCATCGTCCGGACGTCCTCGGCAGTCACCGACCCCTTGGTGATTGGCAGGAAGGCCCCCTGGCGCTTGAGCGTGGGCGGTGCACCCGCCAGAAGAAAAAGGTCCGAAGCGCCTTCGCGCACCATCAGCGCAAGGCAAGACAGCAGGCGGCCATCTGCCGCAGGTGTTTGCGAATCCATGAGGCCTCCTGATCATGCAGGCATCTTACCGGCAGTGCCGGCAAGAATGCCCGGGCTGACCAGCCCTTGCGGGCCAGCCCACCGGGATCATGCCTCTGCGGTTGCCTCCAGCCGGGCGTAATGCTGGATGAGACTGAGCAACTCTTCATCCGAGTAGGGTTTGCCCAGGTAATGGTTCACACCGAGCTCCATCGCATGCTCGCGGTGCTTTTCTGCAATGCGAGAAGTAATCATGATGATGGGCAGGCCCCGCAGCGCACCGTCTGCGCGAATGTTGCGCGCCAGGTCAAAACCGTCCATGCGTGGCATTTCAATATCGGACAGCACGACCGTTGGGCGCTCTTCCTGCAAGCGCTCGAGTGCCTGCAGCCCGTCGGCGGCGAGGGCCACCCGGTAGCCCTCACGCTGCAGCAACCGCTGCGTGACACGGCGTACCGTAATCGAATCGTCCACCACCAGAACCAAAGGCACCTGCGTGGGCCCTGCAAGCATCGACGTCGCAGGCTTGCCGGTGCCAGCACCTTCGGTTTCCAGCGTGACGGGCAAGCCGGCGCTGGCCGCACGTACCTGATCGCCATACACCGTGGACAAGGCCACCGGGTTGTAAATCAACACCACGGCCCCAGAGGCAAGCACCGACATCCCGGCCAAGCCCGGCAGGCGCGACAACTGAGGCCCCAGGTTCTTGACCACGACTTCCTGGTTGCCCAGCACTTCATCCACGTGCATGGCGATGCGTTGCGACGCACTGCGGAAAATCACCACGGGCCGGGTCTTGCCTGCGGCTTCATTGCTGCGCGTCGAAGCTTGCAGCAAAGCGCCCACCCAGAAGAAAGGCAATTGCTCGAAGCCGTCATCAAAGAAGCCCGTGCGATACGCTTCTTCGAGATCTGCCGCCGAGGTGCGACGCACAATTTCGACCACGTTGGCAGGCACGCCAATCGACATGTCTCCAGCGCGCAGCATCACCACCTGCGTCACGGCAGTGGTCAACGGCAGCACCATGCGGAAGGCGGCACCCTTGCCCGATTCGGTGGAGGTTTCAATTCGACCGCCCAATGCATTGACCTCGGAACGCACCACGTCCATGCCAATGCCGCGACCGGCAAGCCCCGTCAGTTCGGAGGCGGTGGAAAAGCCCGGCGTGAAGATCAGGTTGGCGGCATCGGCATCGCTGATTTCTTCGCCCGCCTGCACAATGCCCTGCGCCAGAGCCTTTTCCCGGATACGCTGAAGGTCCAGACCGGCACCGTCATCCCGGAATTCCACCGACACGTCGTTGCCTTCATGGCGCAGATCCACGGTGATGGTGCCAGACGCTGGCTTTCCTGCGGCGACCCGCGCGTCGGGCGCCTCGATGCCGTGCGCCACGCAGTTGCGCAGCAAATGCTCGAAAGCGGGCGTCATGCGATCAAGGACGCCACGGTCCATTTCAATGGAGCCGCCGGTAATGTCCAGCTTGATCTGCTTGCCGGTTTCCTTGGAAGCCTGGCGCACCACCGCATACAAACGCTCGGAAATGCCTTCAAACTCCACCATGCGGGTGCGCAGCAGATCACGCTGCAGCTCACGCGCCTGGCGGCCCTGCGCAATCAGATCGTCTTCGGCCCCTTCCATGGCGCGCTGCAGGTTGCGCTGCACGGTAGCCACGTCGTTGACAGACTCGGCCATCATGCGCGTCAGCTCCTGCACCCGCGTGAAGCGGTCAAACTCGAGCGGATCGAACCCGGCAGCAGAGTCTTTGGAAAGCGCCAGACGTGACTGCATCTGCGACTCGGACTGCATTTCGATGTCGCGCAGCTGCTGGCGCAACCGATCCAGGTTGCCGGACAGGTCGGACAGAGAATTGCGGAACTGCCCCAGACGAACATCGAGGCGCGAACGGCTGATCATGACCTCGCCCGCCTGGTTCACCAGACGGTCCAGCAACTGCGCACGCACGCGCACCGACTGGTTCGCGGCCACACGGACAGGCGCCAGCTGCGAAGCCCCGGGAAGCCGAACCGATGGTGCGGATGCAGGCACCGCCGGCGCAGTTGCTGCGCCCGACACTTTGGTAGCGTCGGCCAGATCGCCTTGTGCCGCAGGGACTGCAGCCACGGCATCGGCAGGTTCTTGCCCGCCAACAACGCGGAGGAACTCAAAATTCGCCTGCAGACCATCGAAACTCGCAAGCAACGGCTCGATCTGGTCCGCGGTGACGGTTTCCATGTCGAGTTGCTCGATGGCAGACTCCAGTCGGTGGGACATTTCCCCGAGGCGCATGGCGCCTGCAAGGCGCGAACTGCCCTTGAGCGTGTGGAGGGCACGCAGCACTTCGTTGCGTGCACCGAGGTTGTCCGGACGGGATGCCCATTGTCGCAACGCACCGCCCAGCTGGGGCAGCAACTCAGCGGCTTCTTCTTCAAAGATGGGGAACAGATCAGGGTCGATGACATCGATGGCGTCAATGTCATCATCGACATCTGAACCTGCGGATACTGCGTGTGCTATCGCATCGTCGATGTTCTGGTCACGGTCACTCCCAACAATAGACAAGGCCGGCGCGACATAGCCTGCAGCCACCACTTCGGCCGCTTGCACAGTGGGTGCCTCGGCTGGTACGGGCTCAGGCTCAATTTCAGCGGTCTGTTCAGCTTCAGGGGCCGCGGCGAAATCGCCGAACTCATCGAAGTCGTCCTCAGGAGGCGACAGGGTGTTGACCACCTCGGTCTCCAGGATTTCTCGCAGTTGCTGCAGCACTTCCGCGCTCGGCTCCTTCAAGAACCCGGCAGCAAACTGGTGCAAGAGACGACGAATGTCATCTGCCGACGCCATGAATACTTCGGCCTGCTCTGCCGTGCCGCCCGACTGCAGTTGAACATGCTGCAGAGCATGCTCAAGCACCCGCGCCAGCTCTGACAGTGCGGTGAATCCCACGGTGGCCGAACTGCCTGCCAGCGAATGCGCCAGTGCAACAGCGATGTCCGGCAAAGGCTCGTGCAATTCCAGCGCCCACTCCTGCAAACACGTAACCAAGCGCCGCGACCATTCGTCGGCCTCGTTGAGGTACACGTTGTAGAGTGGAATACCGATCCGCAAGCTTTCAATGACCTTGACCGCTTCATCAGACGGAGCTTCTTCTTCGGGCACAAAAGCTTCAGCCGCGACCGGTTCCAGGATCTCTGGCGAATTTGCCGCCGCCGCATCGGAGAAGTCTGGTGCCTGGGCAATCTCAGGCAAAAATTCAGGCTCACCAGCCGCCATCACTGGAAGATCATCCGGTTGATCCTGCATTGCACCAATCGCCGCTGCTTCGGTGCGGTCGACATCCATGGCAACGGAAGACGCAGGCTCCAGATCTGGCAACTCCAGGTCCAGAGGCAACAACTGGCTTACCGTTGCCGGTGTTGCTTGCGCCTCGTTCAGAGCCTCGGAGAACACGGAGAAATCGATATCCTCGGTCACCGTCGCTGCCGACGCGACCGCGTCTGGCGCTACCGCGGCGAATTCCGACGTCATCTCGGTTTCAGCAAAATCCGCCATCAATGCCGCAAACTCATCGACTGCGCCCGCATCCCCGGCTTTTTCAGAAGACAACGCATCCAGCGATGGCTCGACGGCCTGCAAGCCAGTGTCGGGCGCATCTGCTGCGCGTGGCGCGGCCTCCATCGGCATCTCCGGCTCCACCACATCGGGTGCAACGGATGCCACTGCAGCCCCAGGCACCACGAGCGGCAGCAAGCTGCCGTCAAGGCGCATAGCATCAGCAGATTTGCAGAATGCCTCCGGCGACCAGGCCGATGCAGCCCCTGCAGCAATGTCATCAGCCCAACGGTCAAATGCCTGCAAACAATCGGAAGACAACTGCAGCAAAGTGGGCTGCATGGGTTTTTGCTCAGCCAGCCAAGCGTTCAGCACCTGCTCCATCGACCAGGCTGCCTCACCAAAATCATTGAGCCCCACCATGCGTGAGCTGCCCTTGAGCGTATGGAACGCACGACGCAAGGTGGTTTGCTCGCTCAGATTGGCGGGCTCTTCAACCAGCACGTTGATGGCAGCCAGACCAGTGGCCACGACTTCGCGGGCTTCTTCCAGAAACACATCCAGCAACTCATCGTCCACCTCCGGCTGCGAAGCGGGAACGGCAGAGGGCACCACGACAGGTGGCAGGTCAGACGCTACCGGCAACGGCTCCTGCGGTGTTTGCAGGTCAAAGAAAATATCGGATGCCAACTCGTCCGATGCAGCAGCAGGGCTGGCGTCCGCCGGCGTTGCCGTAACGGCCGGTGCCGACGCGGGCACCTCCTGCGCAGGGAAGCGCGGCACAACATCGGGCATCGGCGGAGCGACGCGCTCCTCCAATTTCTCCGGTGCTTCTGCCACATCATCTGTGGCACGCGCGCGGGCTTTGCCCACCAGAATGCGCAGCTCACCCAGTTCTTCATCGTAGACAAAGAGCTTGCGCGCCATCGTGCGCTGGTAGCTCAACATGTCGATCAGGAACCCGAGCGCACCCAGACTGTTACCCAGTTTCTCGAATGAGGGCTGGCGCTCTTCTTCTGGAATTTCATTGATGAGCAGCCGCTCGACGGTGTCGCGCATGCGCACCACCGCCAGCGACGCCTGGTCCAGGCCCAGTACGGACAGCACGCCACGCATCTGTGCCAAGTGGCCCGGCACTGCCGCGAGCACCGCCGTGTCTTGCGGATTGCGGAAAAACTGGTCTAGTGATTTCTCTGCCTCGCCCAGGGTGGAGCGCAACTCGTCCACCACACTGCCCATGGTCTGGTTGTCGCTGACACGCCGGTACAGCTCTTCCATCCACAGCTCAAGGGGTTCTGGCTCTGCGCCTGCACCCACGGCATCCAGTCGCTCCGCGAGACGTTCTGCACGCACCTCCATCTGGTCGTCGGCAGCATCCAGTTCCTCAAAAGCCGCCTGAAGGTAAAGCACCGAGGTCGCCACCTCCATCGCCAGCGCTGCGGACGGAGGCTCTCCTGATCGCGTCGTTGCCTCAACAGCACGGGTCAGGCCCGCAGCGAGACTCTCGCTTCCCGGATGCAGTTTGCGCAATGAGTCGCAAACCAGGCTGAACTGATCAGCCGCAGGCTTAAGCTTGTTGCGATCACCACCGGCGAGCGCCGACCAGGTTTCCGTGGCGGACGCAATGCGCTTGCGGGCCTGCGCCAGCAAGGCAGGATCAAACCGTCCGAAACGCGCGGTTTCATAGTCGACCGGTTTGAACCGCTCCAGGCCAAACGACTTTCGCACTGCTTGCAGCGCCGGAGCCTTGTCCTCTTCACCGTCCGCTGGCCTAGCCTGTGAACAGAAGAAAAGCAGATCCTGAACCAGGCGATCCGCAATCGCGGTGTCGCCTTTGGCCAGCGTCGCGTATTGCATCAGCACGCGGGACGCTACCCGCTTCACATAGACATCAGGGGCCAGCATGCCCTTGCCAAGGGCTTCGAAAAAGCCGGCACAAATCTTCCAGAAGGCACGCGCATGTCGGTCTGACTGGGCCGCAACAAAGCCCAGACAGGTTTCACGCATGCTGGTCGCAGCGCTCAGATCGCCCGATTTGACGATTTTTAGAACAGCGGAATCAAGGCGCGCCCGGGCTTCGGGGCCATAGGGCAGCGGAGCAACGGCTACAGAGTCTTCCGGCTCACGAAAGCGACGCTCAGCAGGCCACAGGTCTGCGGGGTGAGCACGCTCGCCACCCGCCAGTGCCTGGGCATCCCGGTACTGAGGGAACAGGGCTACTGCAGACGCGGATTTGCCACCCAGTACGTTTTCAAGGTATTCAATGAGCGCGAAACTGGCACGCTCGATGACTGCCGCCGCTTCATCCGTGCATTGCTCAGGACGTTGCACAAATTTTTGAACAGCCGATTCCATGGCACGCAGGACCAGCGCTGGCGAACCCATGCCCACCATTTCAAGTGCCCCGCTCGCCTGGTGCAGCTGCTGCCGCGCAATGCGCAAAGCACCCGCATCCAGGGACGCTAAATCCGACTCACGTGCCAGTTCGGCGTCGCGCACAAAGCGGCGCATCGCCTTGACTGCGCCATCGAGAGATTTGCGCAGCTCGTCAAGCACCCACGCCAAAGGACCCAGGTCTTGATCGCCCGGGATTCCATCTGTGGCCGGTGCATTGTTGACATCAATAGATGACATGAATTCGTCCCCGGCTGAAATGAGCCGCTGGTTGATGACTGCTTGATGGCGGCGTTAGGCGATCTTGAAACGTGCCACCGATTGGCGCAGTTCTTCAGCCATGTGCGAAAGCTCACGCACCTGCTGTGCTGTCGTGCGTGTACCTTCACCCGTCTGCTCGGTCACCGCAAAAATGTGCTGGATGTTATCCGCCACCTCGTTGGCCAGAACGGCTTCACGGGACGTCGAGGACGAAATCTGCTCAATCAGCTCGGCCAGGCGGCGCGACACGCGGTCGATCTCGGTCAGCGCAGTACCTGCACTGTCAGACAGTCGGGCTCCTTCAACCACACCTTGCGTGGAACGCTCCATAGCGGCCACAGCATCCTGGGTGTCGGTCTGAATGGCTTTCACCAGGGCCGAAATCTGCCGTGTGGCATCGGCAGATCGCTCAGCGAGTCGCTGCACTTCTTCCGCCACCACCGAGAAACCTCGACCTGCATCGCCCGCAGAAGCGGCCTGAATGGCTGCATTCAGGGCCAGCACGTTCGTCTGTTCGGTAATGTCGGAAATCAGCTCGGTGATTTCACCGATCTCCTGCGAAGATTCACCGAGGCGCTTGATCCGCTTGGACGTGTCCTGAATCTGGTCGCGAATCGAATTCATACCACCGATGGCGTTCTGCACGGCCTGCAGGCCCGAGTCAGCAGCCTGCAGCGATTGGCGAGCCACCGTGGCAGACTCTTGCGCCTGTGTGGACACTTCATTGATTCGGGTTGCCATGTCCAGAACGGACCGGCCGGTTTCACGAATTTCACGCAGCTGTTCAGTGGAAGCGGCAAGGAGTTCCGTCGACGTGCTGTCCACCTGGGCCGTCGTCTGCGCCACGCGGGTCGCCGTGTTCTGAACGCTTCCCACCAGCTGGCGCAATTCTTCCACCGTGTAGTTCACCGAGTCGGCAATGGCGCCGGTGATGTCTTCCGTCACAGTGGCTTCCTGTGTCAGATCCCCTTCAGCCACCGATTGCAATTCGTTCATCAGACGCAAAATGGCTGCCTGATTGGCGTCATTGACGCGCTTGGCTTCCTGCTCCTGGCGCTTTGCATCCTTTTGCTGCCCTTCAGCCGCTGCCTGACGACCCCGGCTGTCCAGCAGTTGCACGCGGGAAATTCCGATACCGCAAAGCAGAACGAACAGGCCAGCCAGTGCCAAGGCAGCAAATTGGCCTGCGCCCAGACCCGTTTGCGAAGAAAGCTTGTCCTGCAGGCCTTCCAGCTGGCGACGCAGTGGCTCGCTGTCGCTAATGATCGAGGACTGGGCTTCACGGGCAGAAACCAGCCCCTGCAAGTTGCCCAGAATGGCGCTGGCTTGCGTGCGGGTCTCTTCGTAGAGCTTGATCAGCGCTTCGAGCTGTTCGCGTGTCTGCGCATCCTTGGTGGCCGTCAGGCGCAGCTCAGGGCTGCCATCAAGCAGGCCCTGGGCAATTTCCTTGAACGAGTTCAAGTCCTTACCCAGCAAAAACACGGCCTCGGGGCTCACGCCTTCCATGGTCTGGAATTCGTTGGCCGATTTACCGATACGTTGGGTCAACATCACCAGCTGACCGGCAGCCGAAATTTCGGCGGCTGGCGCGTTCTGCTGCAGCTTGAGCGAAGACACGGTTTCAGCGATCTCCAGCAGATCAGACGACTGGCGGTTGATGGTGCGCAGCGCGTCACCTACCTGCATCAGGATTTTCTGCTGGCCCATGACCACGCCGGCGTTGCGTTCCGCGCTCTCCATGAGCGGGGTCGTACCCTCCAGGTCGGACTTGAACTGCTCACCGAGGGACTCGACGCCCAGTTCGCTGTCGCCGCTGTTGAGCGCACGCACATTGCGGGCCAGCACCCCTGAGCTCTCCACCACATCGGGAAAGGCCTGCGGGCTACCCACCAGCGCCTGTGAGACAGACTTGGCAAGCCGCTGCGACTGCATCAGCGACTGACCGGTAGCAGCCAGCTGCTGGGCGGAACGATCCGCCTGCCGAAGCACCCAGCCAGCAATCAGCGCCAGCAGCACCACGCCAATGGCCAGCAATGCGAGCAAATTCCGCTGGTGGCCAGCCGCCGTGTTGCTGCCCAGCAATGGCAAAGAAATAAGATCTTCGTCCGCGTCCGTGGTGGACAACTCGGACGACACGCCATCGGGATCACCCTGAACACTGTTCATGGCGTCTGTCTGATATGACTCACGCATTGTATTTCCCTCGATGGATCCCGTTGTCAGGACATTCTGACCACCGCCGATCACGTCGGCACCCAGCCCCGTGTCTGATTCCTCGGGCTTGCGATTGAACAGTTTTCCAAATTGATTCACAACGGACATGGTGCAGCCTTACAGAAAAACTCAAACACTGATACTCAGAAAAGCAGGGGTTTGGGACAGGATCTGGAGATTGATCTCTTGCCAGCGGGCCCCGCTCGAATCCACATAGGTGGTGCCAAAAAAGGCGGGGGCATCATCGGCGGGAGGCTCCGAGGAGACAAAGGCATCAGTGCCTCGCAGACCCGCCAGCCGGTCAACCAGAAGCGCGGCATTGACCTCCAGCGCTGCATTGAAAGCAAGCAGGCTGGCGTCAGACAGGGTTTGCTCGGTGCGTGGAACCGTCGATCCCAGCAATCCAGCCAAGTCAACCACACCGACAAGACCACCGCGCAGATTGGCTACACCCAGAAACCATTTTTGGGTGTAGGGAACCCGCTGCACCGTGACCCAGGGGAAAATTTCACCCGACTGACCCAGCGGCAATAAATAGGACTGCCCGGCAGCTTCGACCGCCAGCCAGGAAGAAACAGACACACCTTCACCCCTTGCTGCCTGAAGACGGCTGGCAAGACGGGTCTGGAGTTCTCGCAGTGCTTCGCGATTAGCCATGAACGCGCAACCGCCTTAGTTCAGCGCGTCTATCTTGGCCTGCAACTCGGCCGGATCCACCGGTTTGGTGATGTAGCCGCGTGCGCCTTGCCGCATTCCCCAGACACGATCTGTCTCTTGATTCTTGCTGGTGCACATGATGATGGGAACGTCGGCATAGAGGGGATCACGCGTGATCGCACGGGTCAACTGGAATCCGTTTTGCCCCGGCATCACCACATCCATCAATATCAAATCAGGCTTTTCTTCGGCCAGCCGACGAAAAGCCTCTTCGGCATTTTCAGCGGTACGCACTTGCATGCCTTTTTTCTGCAGCAAGTCGGTCAGAAACATCAACTCGGTCTTCGAGTCGTCAACGACCAGCACTTTCTGGATAGGCATTACATGGCTCCTTGTTGGGAATTGCCAAATTGCTGCACTGCCTGCAACAACTGGTCTTTGGTGAAAGGTTTGGTGAGATATTCCTGGCAGCCGACCATGCGACCGCGCGCCTTGTCAAACACGCCATCCTTGGACGACAGCATGACAACCGGAGTATCCGCAAAACGGGCGTTGCGCTTGATGATGGCGCAGGTTTGATACCCATCAAGCTTGGGCATCAGAATGTCGCAGAAAATAAGCTGTGGCTGGTAATCGTTTACCTTAGCCAATGCATCAAAACCGTCATCCGCCAGCAGGACTTCGTGCCCTCCCTGCTTGAGAAAAATCTCGGCGCTTCGGCGAATGGTATTGCTGTCATCCACCACGAGCACTTTGAAAGATGCGCCTGTTGTAATCAATTGTCACTGCTCCCAATGGAGAAAACAAACGACGCATCAGCACAGGGTGCTAAAGCGCCTCAAATCTGAACCAGCTCGAAATCTTCTTTGCGCGCGCCGCATTCTGGGCAAGTCCAATTCATGGGAACCTGGTCCCATGGGGTGTTGGGTGCAATGCCGTGCTCAGGCAAACCTTTTGCTTCGTCATATATCCAACCGCATATCAGACACATCCAAGTTTTCGAGTCGGTCACAGCTTAATGGGCCTTCACATAGAATGCAACGATTGTATCTAGTCATCTCACGGGGCAGCAGCTTCTGTGCCACCCTTATCGCCGAATCCGGCCCATGACAACAAACACCCCCCTTTCTTCTGATATAGCGGACATTGCCGATGAGGCCATGGACGAAGCCAGCCCCGCCTGCGTGCTGGTTTTCAACGCCAGTGACCCCAGCGGTGCCGGCGGACTTACCGCCGATATCAGCACCATCGCGTCGGTTGGCGGGCACCCTATTGCCGTTGTCACAGGCGCCTACGCACGGGACACAGCCGAGATATTCGCCCACTTTGGCTTTGACGACGAGGCCGTTACCGAGCAGGCGCGGGCGGTACTGGAAGACCTGCCCGTGCAGGCCATCAAGGTCGGATTTGTGGGCAGCCCCGAGAACATCAGCGCCATTGCAGAGATCACTACCGATTACGACGAGGTGCCGGTCATCGCCTACATGCCCAATCTTTCGTGGTGGCAGGATGACCTGATTGACCAGTACCTGGACGCTTTTCGCGAGCTGCTGTTGCCGCAAACCTCGGTGTTGGTTGGAAACCACAGTACGTTGTGGCGCTGGCTGCTTCCCGACTGGAAAAGCGACCGCAGCCCTACGGCCCGCGACATCGCCCGCGCCGCCGCAGAGATGGGTGTGCCATACACCCTGGTCACGGGCATCCCCCTGCCCGAGCAGTTTGTAGAAAACGTGCTGGCGTCGCCCCAGACCGTGCTGGGCAGTGTCAAGTTCGAGCTGTTTGACGCCACCTTTTCGGGCGCGGGCGACACGCTCTCGGCGGCCCTCACGGCCCTGGTGGCCAGCGGCAATGATCTCGGCGAAGCCACGAGCGAGGCGCTCAGTTACCTGGACCGCTGCCTGGATGCCGGATTCCGCCCAGGAATGGGCCACATCATTCCCGATCGCATGTTCTGGGCCCAGCCCGATGATGAAGATGACGATGAAGACGAACCCCTTGACGAAACACTGGCCATCGAAGGCTTTGTGATGCCCCCTCATGACACCAAACACTGACCTCAACATCCCTCTGTTCGAACGCGCCAAGGCGCTCATCCCCGGTGGCGTGAACTCGCCTGTGCGGGCCTTCAAGGCCGTGGGCGGCACGCCGCGCTTTGTGAAGCGTGCGCAAGGAGCGTACTTCTGGGACGCCAACGACCAGCGCTTCATTGACTACATCGGCTCCTGGGGCCCGATGATCCTGGGCCACGGTCACCCGGCCGTGCTCGAAGCCGTGCAAAAGGCTGCACTGGAAGGCTTCAGCTTTGGCGCCCCCACCGAGCGCGAAATTGAGCTGGCCGAAGAAATCCTGGGCCTGGTGCCGTCCATGGAGATGATCCGGCTGGTCAGCTCGGGCACCGAAGCCGGCATGAGCGCCATCCGCCTGGCCCGCGGCGCCACTGGCCGCAGCAAGCTGATCAAGTTTGAAGGCTGCTACCACGGCCACGCCGATGCCCTGCTGGTCAAGGCCGGTTCGGGCCTGGCCACCTTTGGCAACGCCACGAGTGCGGGCGTGCCGCCCGAGGTGGTGCAACACACCATTGTTCTTGAATACAACAACATCCCCCAACTCGAAGAAGCCTTCGTGCTGCATGGCAAGGAACTCGCCTGCCTGATGATCGAGCCCATCGCCGGCAACATGAACCTGGTGCGCGCCAGCGTGCCGTTCATGCGCCGCTGCCGCGAGCTGTGCACCGAATATGGTGCGCTGCTCGTTCTGGACGAAGTGATGACCGGTTTTCGCGTGGCCCTGGGCAGCGCACAAAGCGTCTATGCAAAAAGCATCCCGGGCTTCAAGCCCGACATCACCGTGCTGGGCAAGGTGATTGGCGGCGGCATGCCGCTGGCGGCTTTTGGCGCTTCGCGCGCGATCATGGAAAACCTCGCTCCGCTGGGCGCGGTGTACCAGGCTGGCACGCTGTCGGGCAACCCTGTGGCCACAGCCTGCGGCCTGGCCACGCTGCGCGAAATCAAGAAGCCTGGCTTCTTTGACGCGCTCTCCGCCCGCAGCCGCTCGCTGGTGGATGGCTTGGCAGCTGCCGCAGCCGCCGAGGGCGTGCCTTTCAGCGCCGACTGCGAAGGCGGCATGTTCGGCTTTTTCCTGCTGCCCGAGCTGCCACAAAATTACGCACAGGTTCTGAAGACGGATGGCGTGCGCTTCAACCAGCTCTTTCATGGGCTGCTGGACCGGGGCGTGTACATCGCGCCCGCACTCTACGAAGCAGGGTTTGTGAGCGCCGCCCACACAGAGCAGGACATTGCCGACACCGTCGCCACTGCACGCGACGTGTTTAAATCGCTCACAAAATAATAGCTATTAGCGCTTATTGGATAAGCGCTACAGGCTAAAAACAAGGCGGATTCCAGAACGAAGTGCACCAAGCAATAGGTTGGGCCAAGAGTGCATAGGATGCTCTCTTGTTGACCGGCCAGTCGCAAAGGAAAGCACTTTGAACTACACACACTTGACCCTAGAAGAACGATACCAAATCCACGCACTGTGCAGCCAAGGGATAGGCGTTGCAGCCATCGCTGGGCACCTTGGTCGCCACCGCAGCACCATCGGGCGGGAACTCTCGCGAAATGTCAGCGAAGCGGGCTATGACCCGTCAAAGGCCCATGCGCAGGCTCGCGAG
>NZ_QOZT01000067.1:0-22210 GCF_003345135.1 Acidovorax sp. BoFeN1 | reverse complement strand
CCCCCAGCCCGCCCTGCTGCCTGCCGACCCGTTTGCCGCCGCCAAGGTGCGTGAGCTGATCACCTTCATGGAGCTGCACCTGGAACTGGTGGCGCGCAACCTCTACCCACAAGCCTTCTTTGGCGGTACCGTCAGCGAGTCGGCCCGCGAGAAAGTGGGCGCGCAACTGGAGAAAAACATTGCCGCCTTCGGCCAGCTGGCAAAGTTCAGTCCCTTTGTGGCGGGCGACAGCTTCACGCTGGCCGACTGCGCCGCCATCGTGCATCTGCCGCTTATCAGCGCAGCCACCAAGATCATCTATGGCCGCGACTACCTGGCCGACCTGCCGGTGCGCGACTACCTCGCGCGCATGGCCGAACGCCCCCATGTGCAGCGCGTGAACGCCGACCGCAAAACCAGCACCGCCGAAATGCTGGCCCGCCAACCCAAGCGCTGAGCACGCGCTGGAAAGAAAGGGGGAAATCCGGCCGCAGCAGCCGCCAGAAGCTGCAGATGCATCGGTTTCCTCCGTGCCATGCCGGGCTCCCCGCACGGGCTGTGCAGCCTCTTCTTGACCCTTGTCAACGCATGGTGGGTACCTCGGGCGCACCATGGAGGTGTTAGACCATTCCCAAGGAACCCTCGCATGGACCCCCATCTCGCCGCTCCCTTCCGCCAGCAACTGCTTGCGCAGCAATCCGCGCTTTTGGCCCAGTTGGCAGAGCAACGGGGGGGCGTCATCGGCCGGGCCGAGGCAGCAGCGGACCATTTTGGGCAGCCAGAAGATCCGCGTGCCCAGTTGGCCACTGAACGAGAGCTGGAATTTGCGCTGGACGAGCGCGAAACCGCCCACCTGGCCGCCGTGGTTGCGGCCCTCACACGCATCGAGGCCGGCACCTATGGCGAGTGCACCGATTGCGGTACCCATATCACCGCAGCCCGCCTGCACGCCACACCCGAGGCCGCGCGCTGCGTGCACTGCCAGGAAAAGGCCGAGCAGCACCGCCGGGCAGCCTGAGCAATCCTTTTTTTTCTCCACTTCTTTACTTCAAGAAAGCATTTTCATGAGCACTTTTCACGCCGTTGTCTGGATGGACCACTCCGAAGCCCATGTGGTGATGTTCGACCGCGAACACACCGAGGCACAGCGCATCAAATCCCGCAGCCACCACAAGCACCAGGGCAAGACAGAAGACCTCAGCCTGTTCTTTGCCGACATCGCCCAGGCCCTGTCGAACACGCATGAAGTGCTGCTGGCAGGCCCCGGCCTCGCGCGCAACCAGTTCCGCGACTGGTGCGCCAAGCACAACGCTGCAGTGGCCGGCGCGGTGGTGGACTCGGTCGCGGCAGACCATCCCTCGGACGCTCAGCTGGTGGCCATGGCGCGCCAGTACTTCAAGAAGTTTGACAACATGGCGTCCGACCCGTCGATGGCCTGAACCCGGCCAGCCTGGCGGGCCTGATCGGCCCCGCCAGGCCGGTGCCTTGGCTGCTATCCTTTGCAGGATGCGCAGCCTTTTTCATTTCGCCTTTCATGTCACCGACCTGGATGCGGCGCGACGCTTCTATGGCGGCGTGCTGGGTTGCCAGGAAGGCCGAAGCACCAACACCTGGGTGGACTTTGACTTCTTCGGTCACCAGATCGCACTGCATCTGGGCACACCATTCGCCACCGCCCGCACCGGCCATGTCGGCGACCACCTGGTGCCCATGCCCCACTTTGGCGCTATTTTGGAGTTGCCCGACTGGCATGCACTGGCTGCGCGCCTGCGTGCTGCCAACACGGCCTTTGTGCTGGAACCCCAGGTGCGCTTTGAGGGCCAGCCCGGCGAGCAGTGGACGATGTTCTTTCACGACCCGAGCGGCAACCCGATGGAAATCAAGGGCTTTCGTACACTGGACGGGGTGTACGCGACATGAGCTACACCTTCGCGTCCGCCACGATCTTGCTGCTGCTGATCACCGATCCGCTGGGCAACATTCCCATTTTTGCCAACGCGCTGCGCGGGGTGGCACCCGAACGCCGGGCGCGGGTGATCCTGCGCGAGGTGCTGATAGCGTTTGCACTGCTGCTGGTGTTTTTATTCTTTGGCGCGCAGTTCCTGCGGGTGATGAACCTGAGTGATCTGTCGCTGCAGATCGCCGGGGCAGTGGTGCTTTTCCTGATCGCGCTGCGCATGATCTTCCCGCCCGACGCCGGACCTCCAACCGACCTGCCAGGCGAGCCGCTGATCGTGCCCTTGGCCATCCCTGCGCTCGCAGGCCCCTCCGCCATGGCCACCGTGATGCTGCTGGTGGCCCAGGCGCCCGAGCGAAAGATGGAATGGGTGGCCGCCCTGTGCGTGACCATGGCGGTGTGCGCGGTGGTGCTGCTACTGGCCGAGCGCATACAGCGCCTGGTGGGCGAACGCGTGGTGATGGCGTTTGAACGCCTGATGGGGCTGATCCTGGTGGCCATCTCGGTGGAGATGCTGATCCGCGGAATCAAGCAACTGGCGCATCAGCTGTAAATCCCGCGTCCTTGGGGACTGCACGCCCAGAGCATCCCGCGTGAATGCGGCGACCGAATCGCCGCGCACGCTTATTTGCGGGCAAGGACCGGGAGAGCACCCAGCGCGAAGACCGAATTGGGCACTCCGGCACGGGCCATCAGCGGTGCGGGACGGCGCGCCAGTTTTGCACGGGCCACCACCGGTGACTCGACCCGTACGCCACGCGCCTGTTGCTCGGCCACCAGATCGCGCAGCGTGACAGACTGGAGGTATTCCAGAACCCGTGCATTGAACGCCGTGAAGAGCGAGCCGGTCATGGTCACCATTTGCGACGACCCGTTAGAGGCTGGCGCAGCCTCCTCACCTGGCTTGTGGTTCTCTACCGCCACCACGATGTCGGCAACCGACACCTGCTCGGGCTTGTGGGCCAGGGCATAGCCGCCTCCAGGCCCGCGTGTGCTGTCAACCAGCCCGGCCCGTTTGAGGGCGCTAAAAAGCTGCTCCAGATAAGACAGCGATGTCCCCTGGCGCGCACTGATCGTGGAGAGCGCAACGGGCCCGGTGTTCTGTCGCATTGCCAGGTCGGTCATCGCAGACACGGCAAGTTGGCCTCTGGTGGTAATTCGCATCTTCACTCCTTGTGAACATTGAAACCTCCGAGCCCCGGGAAACCCCTTCCGGCTCGGTCCATGAAAACAATATAGCGGCTAAAACACTTCGCGTATATTCGTTTTATCGAGAAAAATAGTGCGGTTTTTTCGAACTATGGTGTTTCATCATGAACTTCAAGCATCTCAAATACTTCTGGACAGTTGCCAAGGCTGGCGGCGTGGTGCGCGCCGGCGAGCAACTGCACACCACGCCCCAGACGCTGTCAGGGCAAATCAAGCAGCTGGAGCAGTGGCTCGGTCACGACCTTTTTCGAAAGCGCGGCAGAGGGCTGGAGCTGACCAGCGAAGGGCGGGTTGCACTGGGCTACGCCGAGCAGATTTTTGCGCTGGGTGACGAGCTGGAAAAATCCGTCCGCCTGTCGCGCGACCAGGCAAAGACGCTGGAGTTTCGCGTGGGCATCGCCGATTCGGTGGCCAAGCCGGTGGCCTATCACTTGCTGGAACCGGCGCTGGGCCTGGTGGATCGCGTGCACATGATTTGCCACGAAGGAAAATTCCCGGAGCTGTTGGCCCAGCTCACCCTGCACCGCCTGGATCTGGTGATTGCAGACGAGCCTGTATCCCGGAAGGTGGGTGTCAAGGCCTTCAACCATGCCCTTGGGACCAGCGCCATGAGCTTCTTCTGCGCCCCTTCACTCGCGCGGCAACTCCACGGCCCCTTCCCGCAATGCCTTCATCGTGCACCCATGCTGATCCAGGTCCCCACGTCTTCCGTGCGCCAGCAACTCGATCACTGGTTCAACAAATACCAGCTCCAGCCGCTCATCGTCGGAGAGTTCGACGACAGCGCCCTCATGAATGCCTTTGGTCGGGAGGGTCGAGGCGTTTTCACCTCTCCCAGCGTTCTGGAGGACGAAACCATGGCGCAGTTCGGCGTGGAGATCGTGGGCAAGACATCCGAGCTGGTGGAGGAGTTCTTCGCCATCTCTGTCGAGCGCCGCATCACCCACCCCTGTGTTTCCGCCATCACCCGGGCCGCCAGGGCAAAGCTGTTTGCGCTGTAAGCGCGCTGCCCAAAAACGGCATGAACAGTGCGACCCTGTGGGCGCGGCGTTCGGTGCGTTAAAAAGCTGCGGCCACCGAACTGCCAACTTGGTGATGGCGCCCGGGTACCAGTGCGCAAGGCGGGTTCGCTGCCCAACCTTGGCTGAAGAAACGGAGCGCGCGGCAGCATGACCAAACACGCAGGTCCGTGACCTTGCCTTGCCACAAAACGCCGAAAACCTATTGCTTCGACCGACTCTTGCGCACCGGCTTGGCCGTGGAGCTGTTGGCCTTGGCGCTTGCCTGCTCCAGCCACAGCAAGGAATCCATCTGCGACAGAAAACGGCGCAGGTAGTCGGGCGACAGGGACTGCATCAGGCTGAGTGAGCGCAGCATGAGCCTGTGCGAGTTGAGTGGCCCGGCATTCTCAGGCCCGCGGTGCAGCGCCTGTACCACCTGTTGCTCTGCAGAAATTTTTGACCAGACCTCAGTGAACTGGCGCACGCTCCTCAGGTCCGACAGGCAGGCGCCTTCGCTAGCGAGTTCGGTGCCTGCATCTGCTCGTGCGCGGGCATTCAGCTCGCGGTTCAGTTGCGCCAGAGCAGCGCCTGGGGCGGGCGCTGCGGACTTTGGGAGGCACGGGATTTCCCCAACGATCAACGACCTGCGCCCGGCATAGGCTGCAACGGCCTCGCGCAACCGGCTCGCCAGCACCTGCTGCACCGCCGCGTGCTGGCCCGGCAAGCGCCGGGCCAGCACCTCCAGGTAATGAAACCGCGCGGGGTCGTAGTGATGTGCGCCCTCTGCCCGCAAGGACTCCAGGGTGGGCTCACTTGGCTCACTCATGGGCGATGGTTTTTGCGTTGGTGGCCCTGGGCACCGGGGCCATTTCCACGCGGCGGTTCTGCGCGCGGCCCTTTTCATCCGCGTTGTCGGCAACGGGTTGCTCGGCACCGAAGGCGGCAGCAAACACCTGCGAAGATGGCATCCCCTCGTCGATCAGGGCGCGTGCCACAGTGAGCGCCCGCTGGGCCGACAGCTCCAGGTTGTCGGCAAAGCGCTGGTGGGGGACACGCAGCAACGTGGTGTTGTCGGTAAAGCCACTCACCATCAGCATTTCATCGCGTTCGCGAAGATACACCTGCAGCGGCTGCACCAGACTTTTAAGGAGCTGGCGGCCTTCTGGACGCAGCTCGTCAGAGCCTGCCGCAAACAGCACGCTGCCGCTGATGCCTATGCGGCCGTTGTTTACCGTGACCCGACCGCTGGCCAGCGGAATGGCAAGAGCCTTCTCCAGCGCCATGCGGCGCTGCTCTTCGATCTGGCGCTTTTCCACCTCCTGCTTAAGGCTTGCCACCAGATCAATCTGCACCACGAGTACGCCGACAAGGATCAACACAAACGCGCCGAGCAGACCCGCCATGAGGTCGCCAAAAACAGCCCATATCGGTGCGGTATGCGCCGTGTCATCGTCGAATGCTTCATCCAGGCCGGTCACGCATCGCCTCCCAAAGACGCCATGGCAGGCCGCCCCACACTGCCTTCACTACCGTGGAGCCTGCGCAGGTCTTCCACAATGCCCTGCTGCGCGCTGATGCTCAGGTCGATGACCTCACGGGCCTGTGCCACGTAGTAGGCCAGCTGTTCGTCGCTGCGGCTCATGGACTGCCCGATCGCCTGCTCAATGCTCTGCATGCTCTCCATGAGCTTTTCATTGCTGCCACTGAACAAGTCAACGCCACGGCTGAACGATTCTCCCAGGCTGGCCAATTCCACCGCACTGGCCGCCACATGTACGGCCACGTCGCCCACTGTGCCCGCCTGCTCCCGGAGTACCCGCCCAAACTGCTGACCCGCATGTTCGAGCGCCTGGACTGCGGACCCTGCCAGTGTCTCGACGGCTGCACGCTGTTGTATCGCGGCTTCGCTCACCGAGTTCAGCAGGGTTCCCAGCTGCGCCATCATGGCCGTGCGTTCTACCAGGGCAACGTTGTCACGCTCGCTCAGGCGGGTCATTTCCTCGCGCAGCTGCGTGATGACCACCGCCGCGGCCTGCGGCACATCTGCGGCCGTCTTCAGCAGGCGTGTGAGGGGCGCCTCCAGGGCCGAGCCCAGCATTGCCAGATGCTGCGCCACGGCAGCCTGCAGCGTGTCGAGCCGATCCACCGCTGCCTGCCCGCGCACGGCCTCTGCATCGCGCAGTGAATTCAGCTCGGTGCGCCACACGGCAGTCAGCTCATCCATGCGCTGGCCCTGGGTATGCACCCACTGGGCCTCGGTCTCGATGCGGGTGCGCAGGAGCGCATCCGATTGGTCCATCAAAGCAGCCGCACCGCCGATCGCGCGGGTCACCTGCTCAGTCATTCGCTCGGTGATCTGCGCTGTCGTGGCCTCCAGGGCCTGGCATACGCCCTGTTGCTGCGCCGCCGTCTGGGCCCCTGCGCGCTGCCATTCGGCGCTGACCACGCTGGCCATCGTTTCCATGGAACGGCTCCAGCCGTCCAGGCGCTGCTGATCAAAGGCCAGCTGAGTCGCGTGCGATTGCACACCCAGTTCACGCAGCGACGCCACCAGGAAGTTGGAGCGCTCATCAAACGCTTGCGTTACCGACTGCAATGCGCCGCCCAGCTGCTCCACCAAGCCGCCCTGGGTTCGTGTGTAACTGTGCAAGGCTGTGGTCCATGTGTCGGCCACCCGGTGGGCCGTACCCTCCCATTGCGCAGTGAGCGCCTGCAACTGCACATCGGTGGTCTCGCGCAGGCGCTCGTGCGAGTGCTGGGCCTCCTGGGTCATGGCGGCCATCGCCTGCTCGACCACCTGACGGATCGCATCCCCGGCGCGGAGGGCATTGGTTTCAAGGCTCTCTTGCAAGGATGCCCCCACAGAGCTAGCCAGCTGCGTGTAGGCCGAAGCGGCCTCGCGGTGAAACTCCTGCTGTTGGGCCAGCAAATGCTGGTTGAGCTGGTCATTGCGACGCTCCAGCCCTTGCATCAGGTCTTGCAGGCGCTCAGCAATCAGCGGCATGGCCTGCGCCTGCGTCTTGAATGCAAGAAGCATTTCATCACGCCGATGGGCTGCCGAGAATGGCCGGAACAGTGCAGGAACACGCGCGTCGAGCAGGCGCGCGGCCTCCAATCGCTCACGACGGCTCATGGCGGACAAGAGGCCCAGGATGGCCGATGCAGCGACCCCAGCGATGGAGGTGCCAAAGGAAAGACCAAGGCCCTGGATCGGAGCCGCCAGCGCAGAGCGAATCGACTCGAGGCTGGACGAGGTCTCCAGCGCAAACATGGCACCCTTGAATGTGATCACCATTCCCAGGAACGTGCCCAGCATGCCGAGCATGACCAGCAGGCCTACCAGATAGGGTGTGAGGGCTGGGCCGGGCAAGGCTACACGCTCGCCCTCTATGCGCTGACGCACTGGGCTGCGCAGTGAAGGAACAAGGCGGACCAGCCAGCCGTCCAGGTCCGCCAACGGCTCTGCGGGGTTAACAGCCAGCGCAGTGGTAAGGGACGCGGTGGCGGCCCGGAATTGCACCAGCTCATATGCACCCAGTACGTAAACGCCGCCAATCACCACCGTCATCACCAGCGCCAGAGAGCTAGACCCCACGAACCCCCAGCCCACCCAGGCCACTACAGCAAGGCCCGCCGCAAATAGGGAGGCCATCACGATCTTGTTCATTCCTGTTGTCCTGTTTTGTCGTTGCGTGCGGCCTCCAACAACCCGTAAATCGGCTGAAGGCGCGCCTGCATTTCGGCGAGTAGCAACGCCTGTAGATCCTGCTCAAAGGCCCACAGCCACCCACCGGACTGTCGCCAGCGCTGTGGGTCATCGGCCCGGCCGGTGGTTTGCAGCATCTTTTGGTGCTCTTTGTGCCGATACAACAGACGACGCTCCACATAGCCCGACAACATGGCCCACGCCCGCTGCTCCCGCGCGTGAAACATCTGCTCCATGACGGAATCCAGCATTGCGAGCTGCCGCACGCTGCGTGCTCCAGTCGACAGCCACTGCCGCATCTGCGCCCGCACGGCGCCCAGTTTTGCGCCCATGTATTTTTGTATGCCGAGATAGCGCTGCACTTGTGCGGCGAAGTCATCCCGCTTCCAGGAATCGGGACTGTCAATGGGCGTGCGGTCGACACGTGCACGCATCGGCTTCAAAGGAGCACCATGGCCCGTGATGAGCGCTATGACATCGGCTTTTGCCGCCTGCAAGACGGCGTCCATCGTGTCCGCATCCCCGGCTTGCGCAAGCGGCGCCACCTTGGCCGGCAAAGACTCAATGGCGTGCAATGCCCTGCTCACATGGATGGCATCCACCGCATCCACCCACAGGCCCAACTGCTCTGCCACATCCTGCTGTGACACCTGTTCGCCCTCGGACCCAGCCCATTGCTGAAGAAGCACAACAAGACTTGAACTGTTGAGTCGATGACGCAGATACATCCCGTGTAACCCAATGACCGTGCCAGCTCCCAATCAGGTTACAGGCGTTAAGAGTCACGAGTCCCCCAATCGAGAAAGCGACATCTTTTGCAGAACCGCCTTGCTACGCTGACATGAGGCAATGGCTGAATACCGCACTTAAGTGGCTCCAAAGAGGAAATCACACCAGAGGTGTGGGTCATGCGACCATCTACCCTGTCCCCGCCCCTCTGCGACCAGGAGACAACATCAACTGTTGGCCCATAAACAAAAAAACCCACTGTTAAGTGGGCTTTTTTGATAGCGGAAACCGCCTATTTTGGTTGCGCGAGAAGGATTTGAACCTCCGACCTTTGGGTTATGAGCCCAACGAGCTACCAGACTGCTCCATCGCGCGGCAAGAGATAAATTATACCCTATTACTCAGCAGCTGCCGAATTATTTTCAGTTTCAGCAGCACGATCGACCAATTCGACCAACGCCATAGGTGCGTTGTCGCCCACGCGAAAACCCATCTTCAAGATACGGGTGTAGCCGCCAGGACGAGCATTGAAGCGGGGCCCCAGATCGTTGAACAACTTGGTAACGCTGTCACGGTCACGCAGGCGATTGAATGCAAGACGGCGGTTGGCAACAGAGTCTACCTTGGCCAGGGTGATCATGGGCTCGATCACCCGGCGCAATTCCTTGGCCTTGGGGACGGTCGTCTTGATGGCTTCATGTTCGATGAGCGAATTCATCATGTTCTGAAGCATCGCAAGGCGGTGCGAGCTGGTGCGGTTGAGTTTACGAAGGCCGTGTCCGTGGCGCATGGTGCTTTCCTTTTACTTGATTAAATCAGGCAGCCGTATCAGGTACTGCCCGAGGCACTGTTCCCAGCAAGGGGAATCGAAAATTATAACTTAACGCTTATCCAAACCAGCAGGCGGCCAGTTTTCAAGCTTCATACCGAGCGTAAGACCGCGCGACGCCAGCACTTCCTTGATCTCGTTGAGCGACTTGCGACCCAAATTGGGGGTCTTGAGCAACTCGTTTTCGGTACGCTGGATCAGGTCACCGATGTAGTAAATGTTCTCGGCCTTCAGGCAGTTGGCAGAGCGAACAGTCAACTCCAGCTCATCCACAGGACGCAACAGGATAGGATCGAACGTTGCGTTGCCGCGAGGGCCTGCAGGTGCGTCAAATGCAGCCAGTTCACCACCTTCCAGCTGCGCGAATACCGCCAGCTGCTCCACCAAGATCTTGGCCGATGCGCGCACTGCGTCTTCGGCAGTAATGGCACCGTTGGTTTCGATCTCGACAACCAGTTTGTCCAGGTCCGTACGTTGCTCGACACGAGCGCTTTCTACGGTGTAGCTGACACGCTTCACGGGCGAGAACGACGCATCCAGAACGATCCGGCCAATAGACTTGGTCGATTCGTCGGCATAGCGACGCAAATTGCCCGGCACGTAGCCGCGGCCCTTCTCGACCTTGATCTGCATGTCCAGTTTGCCACCTGCGGACAGAGTGGCGATCACGTGATCAGGGTTGACGATTTCCACGTCGTGCGGTGTCTGGATATCACGTGCAGTGACAACACCTTCACCGTCTTTGCGCAGGCTCAGCGTCACTTCATCACGGTTGTGCAGTTTGAACACGACACCCTTGAGGTTCAGCAGGATATTGACCACATCCTCTTGAACACCATCGATGGACGAGTACTCATGCAGAACGCCTGCGATAGTGACTTCCGTCGCTGCGTAACCCACCATGGACGAGAGCAGGACACGCCGAATGGCGTTGCCCAATGTGTGACCATAGCCACGTTCGAACGGCTCAAGCGCTACCTTGGCACGGTTGTGGCCAAGCTGTTCGACATTAATCGCCTTGGGTTTCAGCAAATTGGTTTGCATGCAACTTCCTCTCAATACCCCCAGCTCGTTACACCGGTAAGGCTGGTGAAGCGCCTAAACCGCGATGCCTCGCGGTTCAGGGACGGTTTCTCAAAATACGTATCGGGCGATTAGCGCGAATACAACTCAACGATCAGGGATTCGTTGATGTCGGCACCAAACTCATCACGATCAGGCACCTTCTTGAAGATACCTTCAGCCTTTTCGGCATTGACATCCACCCATGCCGGCATGCCAACCTGGGCCGCCAGCTGAAGGGCTTCAACAATGCGGTTTTGCTTCTTGGACTTTTCACGCACTGCCACCACGTCGCCTGTCTTCACCAGATACGAAGCGATGTTGACCGACTTGCCGTTCACCGTGATCGCCTTGTGGGAAACCAGCTGACGCGCTTCAGCGCGGGTCGAACCGAAGCCCATGCGATAGACCACGTTATCGAGACGCGATTCGAGCAGGAACAGCAAGTTGGCGCCGGTATTACCCTTGCGGCCTTCAGCGGCTTCGAAGTAGCGGCGAAATTGCTTTTCCAACACGCCGTACATGCGCTTGACCTTCTGCTTTTCACGCAGTTGCAGGCCGTAGTCAGAGGTACGAGCGCCAGAGGTGCGGCCATGCTGACCAGGCTTGGAGTCGAACTTGGACTTGTCCGCAATCGAGCGACGTGCGCTCTTGAGGAACAGGTCAGTGCCTTCACGGCGAGAGAGTTTGGCCTTGGGGCCGAGGTAACGTGCCACTTGAGCTTCCTTTGTGTCATCTGCCGCAAACAATTGCGGGAGCCGCCTGAGGCGCTTGCGCGTTCTCAGGCGGCGGTGGGCTTAGAGAGATTAGATACGACGACGCTTTTGAGGGCGGCAACCGTTGTGAGGCACCGGTGTCACATCAGAGATCGACGTGATACGGATACCCAGTGCGCCCAGAGCGCGCACCGACGATTCACGACCTGGACCGGGACCCTTGATTTCAACATCAAGGTTCTTGATACCCTGGTCGATGGCTGCGCGACCCGCCACTTCCGAAGCCACCTGGGCTGCGAAGGGGGTGGACTTGCGCGAGCCCTTGAAACCCTGGCCACCGGACGATGCCCACGACAATGCATTGCCCTGGCGGTCGGTGATGGTGATGATGGTGTTGTTGAACGAAGCGTGCACGTGTGCAACGCCGTCCGACACGTTCTTGCGAACTTTCTTGCGTACGCGCTGCGCTGCGTTATTGGCAGGTGATTTAGCCATATTGATCTTTCAATCTTTATTTCTTCAGTGCCGCTGCGCCCTTGCGCGGACCCTTGCGAGTGCGAGCATTGGTACGGGTACGCTGGCCACGCATTGGCAGGCCACGGCGATGACGAAAACCACGGTAGCAACCAATGTCCATCAGTCGCTTGATATTCATCGTGGTTTCACGGCGCAGGTCACCTTCAATGGTGAACTGCTCAATTTGCTCGCGAATTTTTTCCAGATCGCTATCAGAAAGATCTTTGATCTTCTTGCTGTAAGCGATACCAGTTGCTTCGCAAATTTTGCGAGCGCGGGTGCGTCCAATGCCAAAGATAGCGGTCAGACCGATTTCCGTGTGCTTGTGCGGCGGAATGTTAATGCCAGCGATACGTGCCATATGCGTCCTCTAATACTTTCCAATCAACCTTGGCGCTGCTTGTGACGCAGATCCGTGCAGATCACGCGCACCACACCCTTGCGGCGGATGATCTTGCAGTTGCGGCAGATTTTTTTGACCGAAGCCGAAACTCTCATTGCATTCTCCTAAAACTATTCCATCCGTCCCGGCTGCTTTGCACGGAACACAATTTGTGCCCGCGAAAAATCGTGGGGCGCCAACTCTACCGATATCCAGCTCTTTACAGGCAGCGTCGCCATGAAAGCACGCTGCCTTCCTAATCATCAACTGCCTGCGTTGCCTTTGAAATTGGCCTTCTTGAGCAGCGACTCATATTGTTGCGACATCATGTAGTTCTGAACCTGGGACATGAAGTCCATGGTTACAACCACAATGATCAACAGTGATGTTCCACCGAAGTAGAACGGAACGTTGTACTTCAAGATCAGGAACTCTGGCAGCAAACACACGAAGGTGATGTAGACAGCGCCCGCCAAAGTCAGGCGAACCAGAATCTTGTCGATGTAACGGGCGGTTTGCTCCCCCGGACGAATGCCTGGAATGAACGCACCACTCTTCTTCAAATTGTCCGCAGTTTCACGGCTGTTGAATACGAGTGCCGTGTAAAAGAAACAGAAGAAGATGATCGCGGTGGCATAAAACATCACATAAATGGGCTGACCAGGAGTCAATGCACCCGAGATGTCTTTCAACCAGCGCATGGATTCACCCGCACTAAACCAGTTCACCACCGTTGCCGGCAGCAAGATGATCGAGGACGCAAAGATCGGAGGTATCACGCCGGCCATATTCAGCTTCAAGGGCAAGTGCGACGACTGACCGCCGTAAACCTTGTTACCAACCTGCCGACGAGCGTAATTCACCAAGATCTTTCTTTGACC
The DNA here is from genome assembly GCF_003345135.1 of Acidovorax sp. BoFeN1. Lineage (NCBI taxonomy): Bacteria > Pseudomonadati > Pseudomonadota > Betaproteobacteria > Burkholderiales > Comamonadaceae > Acidovorax > Acidovorax sp. BoFeN1. The sequence goes on along the minus strand of NZ_QOZT01000067.1, from coordinate 9,243 downwards.
ACGCTCCACAAACACCACGAAGTAAGTCACCAGACCCACAACAATGACAATGAAGATCGCCGCCAAAATGCTCATTGCACCCGTGCGAACCAGTTCCAGAAGACCTCCGATCGAACTCGGCAACCCTGCAGCGATACCTGCAAAGATCAGGATCGAAATCCCGTTACCCAGTCCTCGCTCGGTTATCTGCTCACCCAGCCACATCAGAAACATAGTGCCGGCCGTCAGGCTGACCACCGCAGTCATGCGGAAGCCGAAACCCGGATTCAGCACCAGACCTGCCGAGCTTTCGAGCGCGACAGCAATGCCCAGGGACTGAAAAAGGGCCAAGCCCAATGTGCCGTAGCGTGTGTACTGAGTGATCTTTCTGCGACCGGCTTCGCCTTCCTTCTTCAGCTGCTCAAACGTGGGAACCACGTAAGTCATCAGCTGCATGATGATCGATGCCGAAATATACGGCATGATCCCCAGAGCGAAGACCGTGAAGCGAGAAAGCGCGCCACCCGAGAACATGTTGAACAGGTTCAGGATTCCGCCTTGCTGGCCACTGAACAGCTGCTGGAGTTGAGCTGGATCGATACCTGGCACAGGGATATGAGCCCCTATGCGATACACGACCAGCGCAAGCAACAGAAAAACCAAGCGACGACGCAGATCGCCGAACTTACCGGTCTTTGCAATTTGAGCCGCGCTAGTAGCCACAGATGTCTTCCTTCAGAGCCACACTCAGGCGACGCTGCCGCCAGCAGCTTCGATAGCTGCCTTGGCACCGGCCGTTGCGCCCACACCGTTCAGCTTTACAGCCTTGGTGAGAGCACCACTCTTGATGACCTTGACGACCTTGGCCAGCTCGCCCACGAGGCCAGCTTGCTTGAGAGCCAATACGTCCACTTCGGCCAGGCCGAGTTGGTCTAGAGCAGTCAGTGTCACTTCTGCGTTGAACTTGAGCAGATGCGATTTGAAACCGCGCTTTGGCAGACGGCGTTGCAAAGGCATTTGACCGCCTTCGAAACCCACCTTGTGGTAACCACCCGAACGCGACTTTTGACCCTTGTGACCACGGCCAGCGGTCTTGCCCAGACCGGAGCCGATACCACGGCCTACGCGGCGCTTGGCATGCTTGGCGCCGTCTGCGGGCTTGATGCTATTGAGTTCCATGATCTATCTCTCAGAGGATTTTGACCAGATAGCTGATCTTGTTAATCATGCCGCGCACTTCAGGCGAGTCCTGCAGTTCGCTGACACTGTTCAGCTTGCGCAGGCCCAGGCCACGAACAGTGGCGCGGTGCGATTCCTTGGTGCCAATCGGGCTGCGCACCAGTTGAATCTTGACGGTTTGTTGCGTTGTCATATTCAAGCTCCGGTTCAGGCGAAGATATCTTCGACTGTCTTGCCGCGCTTGGCTGCCACATTCGACGGGGTGGTCGAATTGACGAGCGCGTCAAACGTTGCACGGACCATGTTGTACGGGTTCGATGAACCATGGCTCTTGGCCACGATGTCGGTGATGCCCACAACTTCAAAAACAGCGCGCATAGGGCCGCCAGCGATGATGCCGGTACCCTTGGGTGCCGGATGGAGTTCCACCGATGCTGCACCGTGATGGCCCTTCACCGAGTGGTGAATGGTGCCGCTCTTGAGCGCAACCTTCACCAGATTGCGACGGCATTCTTCCATCGCCTTCTGCACAGCTGCGGGCACTTCCTTGGATTTGCCCTTGCCCATGCCCACGCGGCCATCGCCGTCGCCAACCACCGTCAGTGCAGCGAAACCGAGAATACGGCCACCCTTCACGACTTTGGTCACGCGGTTCACCGCGATCATTTTTTCGCGCAGACCGTCGTCCTGGCCTTCGCTCTGCACCTTGGGTTGAAATTTAGCCATTTTTAATTCCGTTCCGCTTAGAACTGCAGACCTGCTTCACGGGCTGCATCGGCCAAAGCCTTGACGCGTCCGTGGTACGCAAAACCTGCGCGATCAAATGCAACCTTCTCGACACCAGCAGCCTTTGCTTTTTCAGCAATACGCTTGCCAATAGCCTGGGCTGCAGCGGCATTGCCACCCTTGCCCGAACCGCCCAGCGACTTGCGCACATCGGCTTCGGCCGTGGACGCACTTGCAAGCACCTTGCTGCCGTCGCCGGAAATCACACTGGCGTAGATATGGAGGTTCGTACGATTCACGGTCAAACGCGCCACGCCTTGCTGTGCAATGCGGATGCGTGTTTGACGCGAACGACGAAGACGCTGCTCTTTCTTTGTCAACATTTTGCAGCTCCTTATTTCTTCTTGGTCTCTTTGATCGTGATCTTTTCGTCCGCATAGCGGATACCCTTGCCCTTATAGGGCTCAGGTGGACGAACAGCACGAATCTCGGCAGCAATCTGACCTACGCGCTGGCGGTCTGCGCCCTTGACGACCACTTCCGTGGGCGTGGGGGTTGCAACCGTAATGCCGGCGGGCATGTCAAAATTCACAGGGTGCGAATAACCGACCGTCAGGTTCAGGCGAGCACCGGAAGCAGCAGCTTTGTAGCCCACGCCCACCAGGCTCAGCTTCTTTTCGAAACCCTTGCTAACACCGACCACCATGTTGTTGACCAACTGGCGAATCGTGCCGCTCATAGCGTTTGCTTCGCGGGACTCGTTAGCCGGCTCAAAGCTGAGCTTGCCGTCATTGCTAGACACCTTCACCAGCACATTTTGTGCAAGCGAAAGCGCACCACCAGAACCCCTGACAGAGATCTGGTCATCTTTCACGGACACATCCACGCCTGCGGGGATGGTCACGGGCATTTTTCCTACTCGGGACATTTCAGTTTCTCCTCAATGCCGCGGGTTAGGCCACGTAGCAGAGCACTTCACCACCGACACCGGTAGCACGCGCTTTGCGATCAGTCATCACGCCCTTGGGAGTCGTGACGATTGCCACACCCAGACCGTTCATGACTTGTGGAATGGAATCACGGCCTTTGTAGACACGCAGTCCGGGGCGGCTGACGCGCTCAATGCGCTCAATCACGGGACGGCCTGCGTAGTACTTCAGGGCGATTTCGAGTTCGGACTTGCCAGCTTCGGTTTTCACCTGGAAGCCGTCGATATAACCCTCGTCCTTCAACACCTGGGCGATGGCAATCTTCACTTTGGAAGAAGGCACCAGCACCGTGGCCTTGGCGACCATTTGTGCGTTACGAATGCGGGTCAGCAAGTCAGCGATAGGATCACTCATGCTCATGTTGTATCTCTCCTGCCTGCTTACCAGCTGGCCTTGGTGACACCGGGGATGTCGCCTGCAAAAGCCAGTTCGCGAATCTTGGCGCGGGCCAGACCGAATTGACGGAATGTTCCACGTGGGCGACCGGTGATTGCGCAACGGTTACGCTGACGCGTAGGGTTTGCATTGCGTGGGAGCTTTTGCAGGCCCAGACGGGCTGCATCACGCTCTTCATCGCTGCGCTTGGCATCGCCAGCAATCGCCTTCAGTTCCGCATACTTGGTTGCGTACTTGGCTGCCAATTTTTCGCGCTTCAGTTCGCGCTGGATCAAAGCTACTTTAGCCATGCTTCGCCTCAGTTCTTGAACGGGAAACGGAAACCAGCGAGAAGCGCCTTGGCTTCTTCGTCGGACTTGGCCGTCGTGGTGATGCTGATATTGAGACCGCGCAAGGCATCAACCTTGTCGTATTCAATTTCAGGGAAAATGATCTGCTCTTTAACGCCGATGTTGTAGTTGCCGCGGCCATCGAAGGCGCGACCAGAGATACCACGGAAGTCACGAACGCGAGGCAGCGCCACGGTCACGAAACGGTCCAGGAACTCATACATCTGCACGCCGCGCAGCGTAACCATGCAACCAATGGCCTGGCCTTCGCGGATCTTGAAACCAGCGATAGCCTTCTTGGCCTTGGTCACCACGGGTTTTTGACCAGCGATTTTGGTCAAGTCTGCCACAGCGTTGTCCATCACCTTCTTGTCAGAGACCGCCTCGCTCACACCCATATTGAGCGTGATCTTGGTGAGCCGGGGAACCTGCATCGGCGATGTGTAGCCAAACTGCTTCATCAGTTCGGGAGCGACTTTGTCGCGGTAAATTTCTTGCAGTCGTGCCATGTTTACCCCTTAGGCCGCCTTGATTTCAGCGCCGCTGGACTTGAACACGCGAACGCGTGCACCGTCAGCCTGCACCTTGATGCCTACGCGATCAGCCTTACCGGTAGCGGCATTAAAAATGGCCACGTTAGACTGATGGATGGGCATGGACTTCTCAACGATGCCACCCGTCAAACCCTTCATGGGATTTGGCTTGGCGTGCTTCTTGACGAGATTGATGCCGTCGATGACCAAATACGAGTCATCCTTGCGCAGCGACACTGTGCCGCGCTTGCCCTTATCGCGCCCTGTCAGCACGATGACTTCGTCGCCCTTGCGAATCTTGTTCATGGCGCGTCCTTAGAGAACTTCAGGAGCCAGGGACACGATCTTCATGAACTTTTCGGTACGCAGCTCACGCGTCACGGGTCCAAAGATGCGGGTGCCAATAGGCTCCAACTTTGCATTCAGCAACACCGCAGCGTTGCCATCGAATTTAACGAGCGAACCATCGCCACGACGAATACCCTTCGCCGTACGCACCACCACCGCGCTATAGACCTCGCCTTTTTTGACGCGACCACGCGGAGCAGCTTCTTTAACGCTCACTTTGATGATGTCACCAACGCTTGCATAACGACGCTTCGAGCCACCCAGCACCTTGATGCAAAGGACGGATTTAGCGCCGGTATTGTCGGCAACCTCTAACCGAGATTCTGTCTGGATCATTTCAATATTCCCAACTTGCACCAGAAGACAACAGCCCCAGAGAACTTCTCAAGGGCTGCAAATCAGCCAGTCAGTCTTGGGCCCGTCGTCCGCACCGCAAACCATTTGCAGCACTTCCCGCTGGGCAGAAACTTCACGTAGGAAACGCGAAGCCTTTGATTATTGCAAAGCTATTCCGGGAAGTCAAGCGCCTGTTCGCCAGGAATGTGCAAATACTGTTGCGCCAACGTCAGAAATGCTTCGAGCTGGGGGTCAGCGCCCAGCTCATCCTGCAGCAAAGCCGCAATGCGAGGGGCCAATGCGATGGCTTTGCGGGCATCCAGAAACAACAGCCGCGAACGGCGGGCCAGCATGTCCTCCACCGTGGATGCGTACTCATACCGAGCTGCAAAGCGCACCATCGCCTCTGTCAACCCTTCGCTCAGGCACTCGCTGTTCCCGGGGAGATCGGCAACAAACCTGGCCTCGCTCCCGTAGGAGTGCAGTCCCTGCAACTCGCTGATGCGATGGGTGACCGGCTGCGCCGGGGCACCCACGAGTGGCAGATTGTTGGTGATTCCCGCGGGCCGGGACGGCAACAGTTCGAGGGTGAAGCATTTTTGCAGCACGTCTTCCGCCATGGCGCGGTACGTAGTCCATTTGCCACCCGTCACGGTCACCAGGCCACTGCGGCTGGACAGCACCGTGTGCTCGCGACTAAGACTTTTGGTGTTGTCGCCGTCATCATCCTGCGGCTTGACCAGCGGACGCAGCCCCACCCAGATACTGCGGATATCTGCTGCTCTCGGCGCCCTGGTCAGAAACCGCGCGGACTCCTGGAGGATGAAATCCACCTCTTCACGGAAAGGCTCGGGCTCTCGCACAACGTCTTGGCGCGGGCTGTCGGTGGTGCCCAAAATCAGTTTGCCCAGCCACGGCACGGCAAACAAGACCCGGCCATCGGCGGTCTTGGGCACCATCAAGGCGTGGTCTGCGGGGAGAAATTCGCGGTCCACCACAATGTGCACCCCCTGGCTGGGAGCCACGATGGGCTTCACGGGGCGCCCGATCGCTTCTCCATCCATCTGTCTCAAGTCATCCACCCAGACCCCGGTGGCATTCACCACACTGCGGGCGCGCACCCTGAACCTGCGGCCACTTTCGACGTCTTCGCACACCAGCCCGGCCACACGCCCCCCCTCATGAATCAGCTCCCGCGCGGGGCAGTAATTCACCAGCAGGGCGCCGTGGCTGGCCGCCGTGCGCGCCAGTGCCAATGCCAGCCGGGCATCGTCAAACTGCCCATCCCAGTATTTGACGCCCCCCTTAAGCCCCTCCGTGCGGACGGTAGGCAGGCACTGCAGGGTGCGCTCGCGCCCGAGGAACTGGGTGGCACCCAACCCGGCCTTGCCAGCCAGCACGTCGTACATCAGCAGGCCGGCGCCATAAAACGGCGTTTCCCACCAGTGGTAAGAGGGCATCACAAAAGGAAGCGGCTGCGCCAGGTGGGGCGCGTTGTGCAAGAGAGTGGTGCGCTCGTGCAGAGCTTCTCTTACCAACGCAATGTTTCCTTGGGCGAGATAGCGGACGCCACCGTGCACCAACTTGGTGGCGCGTGACGAGGTTCCCTTGGCAAAGTCGTGCGATTCGACCAGCACCACACTGAAGCCCCGCGCCGCCGCATCCAGCGCCACCCCCAGGCCGGTGGCACCACCGCCAATGACGGCCAGATCGAAACAATGGGGTTCAGCCAGACGGGCCAGCAAATCTTTGCGGCGGGTAGGGAGGGGAGCGGCAACGGTAGTCATGGATCCGATTGTCCATGGGCGGCAGCAGGATGCGTGCGCCCCTGTTATTCACTCCCGACGCCACGCACGGCTATCCTTGCCAGCCATGACCTACCTGCTCGCACTCGACCAAGGCACCTCCAGCTCCCGCAGCATCATCTTTGATGAACGTGGCCACATCGTGGCGCAGGCCCAGCTGGAGCTGCCGCAGATCTACCCCCAGCCCGGCTGGGTGGAGCACGACCCGCTGGAAATCTGGCGCACCCAGCTGGCCACGGCACGCGATGCGCTGACCAAGGCGGGCATTTCCGCCAGTGCCGTCCGCGCCGTGGGCATCACCAACCAGCGCGAAACCACGGTGCTGTGGAACCGCAAGACCGGCAAACCCGTGCACCACGCCATCGTGTGGCAAGACCGGCGCGCCGAGCCCGCCTGCGCACAGCTGCGCACACAAGGCCACGCAGCCCTGATCCAGGCCAGAACCGGGTTGCTGGTGGACGCTTACTTCTCGGGCACCAAGCTGCAGTGGCTGCTGGACAACGTTTCCGGCGCGCGCAACGCGGCCGAGCGCGGCGAGCTGGCCTTTGGCACGGTGGACAGCTGGCTGATGTGGAAACTCACCCACGGCCAGGTGCATGTGACGGACGTGAGCAACGCCGCGCGCACCATGCTGTTCAACGTGCACACCAACCAGTGGGACGACGATCTGCTGGCGCTGCTGCGCATCCCCAAAGCATTGCTGCCCGAGGTGCTGCCTTCGAGCGCCCACTTTGGCGACATCGCCCCCGATCTGCTGGGCCACTCCATCCGCATTGGCGGTGTGGCGGGCGACCAGCAGAGCGCGCTGTTCGGCCAGGCCTGCTTCACGGCGGGCATGGCCAAGAACACCTATGGCACGGGCTGCTTCATGCTGATGCACACGGGCGGCACGTTCCAGACATCCCACAACGGGTTGCTGACCACCAGTGCGGCACAAACCACCGCGCAGCCCGAATTTGCGATGGAAGGCTCCGTCTTCGTCGGCGGCGCCGTGGTGCAGTGGCTGCGCGACGGGCTGCGCGCCATCGATTCGAGCAGCGAGGTGCAGGCGCTGGCCGAAAGCGTGCCCGATTCGGGCGGCGTGATGATGGTGCCCGCCTTCACCGGCCTGGGCGCACCCTACTGGAAACCCGATGCACGCGGCACCATCACAGGCCTCACGCGCGGCACCACGCTGGGCCACATTGCGCGCGCGGCGCTGGAGAGCATTGCCTACCAGAGCGCTGCCCTGCTGCTGGCCATGAGCCGCGATGCCGTGGCCGCCGGTGGCGCGCCAGTGAGCGAGTTGCGCGTGGACGGCGGCGCCTGCATCAATGACCTGCTGATGCAGTTCCAGGCCGACCTGCTGGGCATTCCTGTGGTGCGCCCCGCCGTCATTGAGACCACGGCGCTGGGCGCAGCCTACCTGGCGGGACTGTCGAGCGGGGTGTACCGCAGCACCGACGAACTCTCGCAACTGTGGCGCGCGGACCGGCGTTTTTTGCCCACGCTCAGCAATGCGCGCGCGCAGGAGCTGATGGCCAACTGGGAACACGCCGTGCGGCAAACGACAGCAGAGTGAATAAGCAGCGCGCCGAAACACCCCGGCGCGACGGCGCTACCATCGTGGCCCCTGTTGTTGCCACCTTGCACATCCCATGAGCCAACCCGCCGCATCCCCTCTCCCCCCCACCATCGCCTTCATCGGCGGCGGCAACATGGCCAGCGCCATCATTGGCGGACTGATCCACCAGGGCCACCCGGCCAGCCAGATCGAGGTGGTCGAGCCCTGGGCCGAGGCGCGTGAGGCACTGCGCAAGAACTATGGCATCGAAGCCCAGGCCGAAGCCGGCCCAGCGCTGCAGCGGGCACAGATCGTGGTGTGGGCCGTCAAGCCCCAGACCTTCAGGGACGCGGCCGCCCAGGCCAAAGCCCACACGCAGGGCGCACTGCACCTGAGCGTGGCCGCAGGCATCCGCTCGGACAGCATCGCCCAGTGGCTGGGCACCGAGCGCATAGTGCGCACCATGCCCAACACGCCCGCGCTGGTGGGCAAGGGCATGAGCGCGCTGTATGCCCGCCCCGCCGTCAGTGCGCCAGAGCGGCAAAGCATCGAGGCCATCATGGCCACGACGGGCGAGTTTCTGTGGGTGGATAGCGAGCCGCAGCTGGACGCGGTCACGGCACTGTCGGGTTCGGGACCTGCGTATGTCTTTTATTTCCTCGAAGCCATGACGCGTGCGGGCACTGGCATGGGGTTGACCGAGCAGCAGGCGCACCAGCTGGCCGTGGGTACGTTTGTGGGTGCGTCCGAGCTGGCGCGACGCTCGGACGATCCGCCGTCCGTGCTGCGCCAGCGTGTCACCTCCAAGGGCGGCACCACCTATGCGGCGCTGCAGTCGATGGAGGCAGCGGGCGTGGCGGCCAGTTTCGAGGCCGCCATGCGCGCCGCGCAACATCGGGCCCACGAGCTGGGCGATGAATTCGGAGCCTGATTTGGCACAATATGAGTGTTTTGGTTCTCTTCTATTTCGGGTGGCGTACAACATTCCCCACTGAGTCCATGGTCAGGCCCTTGCTTTTAGCAGAGGATTGCCCGGCAGGTGGGTAAGTTTGCCGGCGATCAGGAACGCCATGGCGATGA